>NZ_LWGF01001330.1:0-866 GCF_001635355.1 Oleiphilus sp. HI0125 | reverse complement strand
TGGTCGCCACCCCCTAGCCGGTCTTGCTGCCGCGTTTGCGGGTGTATCAGGCGGCTATAGCGCGAACCTTTTAATTGGAACAGTTGACCCACTTCTATCAGGCATCTCAGAGAAAGCAGCCCAACTTATTGACCCGAGTTATACGGTTGGGGCTGAGGCCAATTGGTACTTCATGATGGCCTCGACCGTTGTCATTTCTATTCTCGGCATGCTGATTACTGAGTACATCGTGGAGCCTCAACTAGGTCTGTATAACAAAGATGATGCATCACCTGAACACGTCGAAGAACTCGAGCAAGAGATGAATTCACATGCCGTAACCGATATTGAGCGCAAAGGTCTGAGAGTCGTCGGTATTTATACGCTCATCTTTGCGGGCGTTTTGGCTTCTACGATCGTTCCAGAAAATGGAATATTACGCCATCCTGAAACAGGACTTGTTGCAGGGTCTCCATTCTTAAAATCGATCTTAGCATTCATATTCATTTACTTTGCCTTAGCGGGCTTAGTGTACGGCAAGGTCGTTAAATCGATTACCAACTCGACTGATGTCGTTCACGCCATGAATCATGCTATGAACACAATGGGCGCATATATCGTTCTTGTTTTCTTCGCGGCGCAATTCGTTGCCTTCTTTAAGTGGACTAATCTAGGCGCGATCTTGGCCGTGCTCGGTGCACAGACCTTAGAAAGCTTAGGTTTAACCGGACCAATTCTATTCTTCTTCTTTATTGGCGTATGCGGGCTAATCAACCTGTCACTAGGTTCAGCATCGGCTCAATGGGCAGTCACGGCGCCTATATTCATCCCGATGTTAATGTTAGTTGGCTATTCACCAGAGGTTATTCAAGCGGCGTATCGTATCG
>NZ_LWGF01001329.1:0-840 GCF_001635355.1 Oleiphilus sp. HI0125 | reverse complement strand
TGAACAGTCAGAATTTAAAGATCTCAACGGAAAAACAGCAAAGGGAAAGAACGCTATTAAAAAAGCTTTTCAACGTCTTTTTGATGGCGCTTATGGCAAGGTCACATTTATCCCAAAAAACATGTTTGTCGACCAGGAAAAACGACAGGCCAATTTTGTGTGGGCATGCCAGCATGAAATGCTTTCTAGTGCGAGTCTCAACCTTCCCAATAAATTCTTGTTTAAAGCGCTTAAAATACGCAACGGAAGTGCCTTTTTCTGGCATGGCGTTGATTACTTCATCTTTGATGAGGAACTTAAAATCATAAGTAAACAGACCTACGGCAAAGCGGCTTTCGCGCAGTTTATAAAAGGGCACTTCTCAAATAAATAATGCTACGAGCGCTAAAAATCTTCTTTTTGGTAGCACTATATGGCAGATATTGACGAGCTTATGGCGTGACATACTGTTCTAAATTGTCTGATTAAGACATGTAATAGACACTCCAAACGAAGCACCAAAAAAGAATAGTAATGGAGCTAAGATGTCAGACGACTTAACCCAACTCAACAAAGAAGCTATCGCGTCAGCTCAAAAATACATGGGCAAAATAAGCTGGCTTACCGTCATATATACTTTTAGCGTTGTGATCGGAACAATTGCGTTTCTCTACTTCTATTCGCAAGGTGATATTCCTCTTATTCCTGCGATCGTTGGTCTAGCAGCTTTGACTTATTTTTCTTATAGCGCACTGCACGAAGCGGCGCATGGGAACATTAACGGGAATAACAAAAAGCTTCAGTGGCTCAATGATCTATGCGGTTACCTCGCCGCACCACTTATTTCAGTGCCATACGCGT
>NZ_LWGF01001328.1:0-963 GCF_001635355.1 Oleiphilus sp. HI0125 | reverse complement strand
GGATCAGACGTAGCAAACATCAAAACCACAGCTAAAAAAGATGGCGATTATTACATCGTCAATGGCAGTAAAACCTTTATTACAAGCGGGCATCGCGCCGACTACTATACAGTGGCGGTTCGTACCGGTGGCGATGGCTACGGCGGAATCAGTTTATTACTTATAGAGCGTGATACCGAAGGTTTTACGAGAGGTAAAAACCTTAAAAAAACAGGATGGTGGGCAAGCGATACAGCAGAACTGTTCTTTGATAACTGCAAGGTGCCCGCTTCAAATCTTATTGGTGCCGAGAATGCAGGATTTTTCGCCATCATGTCGAACTTTGAAATGGAGCGATTAAGTCTGTGCGTTATGGCCAACATGACATCAGAACTTGCGCTCGAAGAGGCGCTCGCTTATGTTAAGCAGCGAGAAGCTTTTGGCCGTCCAATCGGTAAATTTCAAATCATCAAGCACAAGCTTGCAGAAATGGCGACAGCCCTAGAAGCGAGCAAAACATTTACCTATTCACTCGCACAAGCAATGAGTGAAGGCCAGCCGGTCATCAAAGAAATATCAATGGCAAAAAATCTAGCAACGCAGACCAGCGATAAAATCACTTACGATGCAGTGCAAATATTTGGCGGAATGGGCTTTATGCGTGAATCGAAAGTAGAGCGTTTAGCGCGAGATAACCGAATTCTCTCGATTGGTGGGGGAACCTACGAAATAATGAATGAGGTGATTGCCAAACAGCTAGGCCTATAGTCGCCCCCAGCCATTAACCTTCAACTAGACAACACGTTACTAAATCAATCAGTGCGGGAGCATAAAGCTATTTCACTTTACTCCCCTTTCTTTACTTCTCTCACTAAGCGTCAGATTGAAGACTCAATAATACTGAAGACCTTCTGACGATATTCAGCAGATTCACCAACCAGGTGATGACCAGCGCCATCGACCACACTGACCTTCACTAAAGGG
>NZ_LWGF01001327.1:0-899 GCF_001635355.1 Oleiphilus sp. HI0125 | reverse complement strand
TCGCGACGCGCTAATGACAATCGTGCAAAGTAAACTATAAGTCAGATCAAGGCGTAGCGATTCATACCGAACTTGCCATGTTACAGGATGCGACAATGCAAACACATTATGATTACTTGGTCACTGGTGGTACTGGACTGATAGGTTCAACATTTATCAAGTCGCTACCAGCCGGCAGCACAGTTCTTGTACTAACAAGACAAAAGCACCCAAAACGTCTCGATAAGGTCACAGCGAACCTTAAGTTGATTAGCAACTTAAATGACATTAGCGACGACACGCTAATCGATCACGTGATTAATTTAGCAGGTGAGCCAATTGTCGATCGCCCATGGACCGAGTCACGCAAGCAGATTCTACGCAGCTCACGAATCGGAGTAACTGAACAACTTGCAGATCTGTCGGCTCGTCTAGCAAAGCCCTTTAAAACCCTCGTATCCGGTTCAGCAATTGGTTACTACGGTTCAGATAACGGCACTCAGTGTAGCGAAACAAGTCCTAGAGGGAGCGATTTCGCCGCAAGCTTGTGCAGCGGGTGGGAGCAAGCTGCTACGACAATCAGATCCGAGCGAAGGATATTATTAAGGATCTCTATTGTTTTGTCCGGTGATGGTGGGATGCTCGCTAAGCTCTATCCGAGTTTTATATTAGGCGCCGGCTCCGTTATAGGTGATGGCAAACAAACGATGTCGTGGATTCATATTTCAGACCTCGTTGAACTTATTCATCAGGCTATCAATGATCAATCAATGGAAGGCGCATTCAATGCTGTCGCCCCTATAAACACGACTAATCAGGAATTTAGCCGCGTACTCGCTCAAAATCTTAGGCGCCCTCTACTATTGAAAATGCCAACTATTGTGACGAAATGGATCTTTGGTCAGCGTAGCGATTTACTT
>NZ_LWGF01001326.1:0-1141 GCF_001635355.1 Oleiphilus sp. HI0125 | reverse complement strand
AGCAAATCGCACAAGCGAAGGCGTCAAAGCACGTTATCAACAAAGTGCAACAGACTTAGCGCTGCAACATCATCAGCTCAGTCGCTATACCAGTTTAGTCGCGGTAGATGTTACTCCCGAGCGCACGCAAGAAGCACTGTTGCGACAGAAACTGAAGTCAAATCTTCCTAAAGGCTGGCAAAGTAAAAATCCCGATGGCGCGAAGTTGTATCTTGCTCAGACGGGCAACGGAACAACTTGGTTACTTACCATCGGTTTTCTGATCGTAGGGCTTACCGTTTTGCCTTTGCTAGCTTTTAACTTACTTGGTTTAAGTAAGAAGGGAGTACGCTATGAAACAGCTTAATAAACTAGCGCCATGGGTCTTAACAATTGGTTTGGCGTTAGGTTCGCTATTCGTTATGCAAGGCGCATGGATTCATGTGAAAGCGCTAACAGGGCAGTGGTTGATCGAAAACGCTTGGCTTAAAACAGAGCGTGACGGACGCAATTATAAACCGTGGCCGTGGGCAGATTTTTACCCCGTCGCACAGCTCAAAATACCATCCATCGGCGAGTCTTTGTTTGTACTGAATACACCCAGTGGGCAAGCACTCGCCTTTAGCCCTGCGATGACTGTGCATGTGGATGAAGAAACAGGCAAACAAATATTTCTCATCCAAGCGCATAACGATACGCACTTTAAAAATTTGCCATTGCTGGAGAAGGGGGCGTCGCTTCATCTCCAATCGCTAGAGTATGAGCAAGATTTTTCTGTGCAACATACCAAGCACGTAGACTCGCCAGTCCTGCAATTAAATCATGCGTTGGAGAGAGATCGTTTGATCCTCTCTACGTGTGATGAAGATGATTCTGAGAGCCGCAGATACTTGGTTTTGGGGGGGTGATCGCGATTTTCAATTTAATCGATATTAATGCTTTAGATATCGTTTAAACAGGCGAAATAGCACAAAAAGAACGTGCGTATAAGTTGTTGAAATAATCCAGAAGAATTCAAGAATATGCGAGGCACTCTTTTTAGAGGCTGTTCGTTAGTCAGCTTCCCTTTGAGCAGTCTGATTTAGCTGCTATTATCTTTTGATTAGTGAAGCGTATTATTGTTGGGCTGCATGGTTCTCTGCCACGACCTCAGTCAAACATG
>NZ_LWGF01001325.1:0-1176 GCF_001635355.1 Oleiphilus sp. HI0125 | reverse complement strand
GTATAGGGAAACCTCCCAACACGGATGCGTCGTCTTTACTAGCAACCGATTGAGGCTGCAATCAATACGATAAAAAGGGGTAATATCCAGAATGAAAGCAATAAAGAAACTTACCACTGGTGCAGTATCTGCAGCCATCTTGCTTGGAGCGTCGCAATTCGCAAGTGCGGAAACGCTTCGGCTCTTAACTTGGGGCGGATATGCTCCAGATGAAGTTATCGCACAATTTAAAGCCGAAACTGGCATTGACGTTGAGGTAACTAAGTCAAACAACGAAGATATGATTTCTAAACTGCGTGCGACAGGTGGATCTGGTTTCGACCTTGCGCAACCAAGCCAAGATCGTATTTCAGGTGCGCAAGCGGAGTTTGATATCTACAAGCCGATTGACTTGAGCAAAATCGACAATAGCTTGTTTATCGATTCCATGCTCGAAGCGACAAAAAATACCACGATGTTCGACGGAGATGTATACGGTGTGCCGCATATTTGGGGTACTAGCGGCTTAGTTCTTGATACAAAAATGGCAGCAAGCGTTAAAGACTATGCGGACCTATGTAGCGCGGATGTTGCGGGTAAAGTTTCTTATCGTTTGAAGCGCCCTACCCTGATTGGCTTTGCTTTCTCTATGGGCTTAGATCCATTTGCTGCATATGGCGACACAGCTAAATACCAAGACATCATCAATCAAGTCACTGACAAGCTCATCTCTTGTAAAGCCAATGTTAAAACGTACTGGTCTGGAGGTGATGCACTCATGAATCTCCTCCGCTCTGGAGAAGCGACTGCAGCAATGGCGTGGGATACAGGCGGTTGGAAGCTAAACAAAGAGCTACCTAACGTTACTTTCGTTGCACCAACTTCTGGTGCACTCGGCTGGATCGATACCTTTGTGCTGCCACGTAAAACCAAAGCAGAAGACGCGGCATACAAGTGGATCAACTTTGTAATGCAACCAAAAATCGCAAGTATGATCACGAACGTGGCAGGTAACTTCACAGCATCTAAAGGTGGTGATGTTGAAGTAGACCCCGAGTTACAAAAACGCTTCAAAGCATCGTTCAGCCAAGCTGACATCGATAATATTAAATGGTACCCGACCGTACCTGCTGGTTTAGAAACGATGGAAGGTAAAGCCCTCGATAGAATCAACGCCGCTAAATAGTCACTACGACG
>NZ_LWGF01001324.1:0-664 GCF_001635355.1 Oleiphilus sp. HI0125 | reverse complement strand
ATTTAAACTCCGTCGATTAGCGCGCTGGCACAAATACGAAGAAGGTTTGGCGCAAGCCGAAGCATTTTCGAAAGCGCATCGAAACTTTGAGTTTTATGTCATTCCTTTTACGGGAATGATTTTAAGCGATGCCTTGGATGAAACAGACGAAGCAGTCACTGCCCGCGAAGAATTTGATGGCAATAATGGCTTGATGGATCTCAAACTAGCGCGTGATTATCTCGGCTGGAGCAACGAATTCAGAGAGCTCGTACTCGGCACGTACATGAAAACTCTAAGTGATGAGACAAACATTGATCATAGCCATCAAATTTACGCCACTGAACGTAACGTGCGTTTTAACGAAATGGAATATCATCTTCCGGTCGAGAATGGCCTCAAAGCGCTTGATGAAATAAAGCGCCTCATCGAATCTCAATTTCAGCAGGTCTTTTTCCCGTTTGAATGCCGTTTTGTAAAAGCTGACGATTGTTGGCTATCTCCGTTTTATAAGCGAGACAGTATATCTATTGCTGTACATCGTTATTTTGAAGAAGACCACTCCCCCTTATTTGCAGCCATTGAACCTATTTTTCAAAAGTACGGCGGGCGCCCACATTGGGGCAAGCTCAACACCTTTACGCCAGAACAATGTGCAAACGCATACGAGCGCTGGGAAGATTTT
>NZ_LWGF01001323.1:0-1352 GCF_001635355.1 Oleiphilus sp. HI0125 | reverse complement strand
CTTTGATCGCAAGAAGCACTGCTGAAATATCGTCTTCGATACGCTTAGAGATTTTGTACACTTTCAAGTGCTCACACGCTTCGCGGCGTGGAATACGGATCGCGCGGATGTATTCGCCAGTCTGAAGAAGTGTTTTCTTGTAGTCCAAGTAGAAAGTGTCTAAAGGAATCCAGCGGTTGCAATTTGCACCCGCGATTTCGATATCTGCATTTAATGCAATTAATACTGGTGGCGCGTCACCAATTGGTGATGCGTTTGCGATGTTGCCGCCCATGGTTCCGTTGTTACGAACTTGGCGTGCTGCGAAACGCTCTAGTAGCTGAGCGAACTCAGGGAAGTGCGCTTCTAATACTTTTTCGCAATCAGTCAGTGATGCTGCACCACCGATGGTGATGTAGTTAGCGTCTTCACTAATTGTTTTCAAGCTATCGATTTGATTGATCGCAACAAGCTTATTAATGCGACGATTCATTTGCGTCACTTCAAGTGCTAGATCGGTTGCACCGGCAACGATTCGTGCATCAGGATGGTGCGCAATAATCTCTTTAAGCTCTGATTCGGTGCGAACGCTCCAAGATTGACCTTCTTCATTGGAGGTTTCACCTTTGTTTGAAGGTGATGTGCTAGAAGGTGTCCAAATTTCTGCTTTCACTTTGCCTGGGTATGATTTCATTGACTTCGCTGCGTCAATAATTGGCTTGTAGCCAGTGCAGCGGCAAAGGTTGCCAGAAAGTGCGTCGTAAATTTCGTGAAGTGTAAAAGTCTTATCTGAAGGTGTGTTTTCAAATAAAGCGGTTAAAGACATGATGATGCCAGGAGTACAGAAGCCGCATTGTGATCCCTGCTTATCTACCATTGCTTGCTGAGCAGGGTGAAGCTCTGAACCATTAGCTAATGCTTCAACAGTAATAAGGCTTTTTCCGTCAATCTGTGCGAGGAAAGTGATGCATGAGTTGATCGCACGGTAATGCCATTCACCATTGTGCATTTCACCCGCTAGTACTGAACATGCCCCACAGTCACCAGAGCCGCAGCCCTCTTTAGTGCCAGTTAAGGATTGGCGTGTTCTCAGATAGCGAAGAACGGTCATATCAGGCTGGATGTTATGTTCGCTAACTTCCTGACCATTTAAGAAAAAAGTAATCACGTCTTTACCTCAAGTTGCTGTAATGCGAGTAAGACTCGCGCAGCAATAGTTTTAGTTCGTTTGACGCCGTTCGCAAATAATACATATTTGTGAAATCAATAAAGGCGTTTTATGCATAAGTTTCACGAGTGTACATTAAAAAACTGACCGAATGGTAAGTGAAATTTGTAAATTCGTTATTTTTTTTGGCTAAATCCCGAACTAA
>NZ_LWGF01001322.1:0-30033 GCF_001635355.1 Oleiphilus sp. HI0125 | reverse complement strand
GAAAACTGGCCAACTAGAACCAGGATTCAAGATTTTTAATCGCTATCAAGAGCGCGTTATTCAGCGTCTCGTTTATAAAATTTCTCTTCTAGAGAATGACTTAAAAGACATGCGTTTCAATGATGACGAATTCATTCTGTCTGATCGCTCTGAGCAAGCGTGGCCAACAACAGAAGCTGAACTAGAAGATATTTGGCGTCGACGCGTTAAAAGTGGTGCACTCTCTTTAAAATTGTCTGGCGAATCACTTGAAGAAGCTGCGGACACTTTGCGTACCCGCTACCAGTCGCAACTAAAGCGTGCGCTTCAGATTCGTAACGAAGACGCTTTCCAAGCCTACATGAATGCGTTTACAACGCTTTATGATCCACATACGACTTACTTCTCACCTCGCTCTTCAGAAAACTTTAACATCAACATGAGTTTGTCGCTTGAAGGAATCGGCGCGGTTCTACAAGCCGACAATGAGTTTACAAAAGTTGTTCGCTTGATTGCAGGTGGTCCTGCGCAACAACAAGGCCAGCTTGGCCCTGCTGACCGAATTGTCGGCGTTGCTCAAGGCGACGAGAAAATGGTTAACGTTGTAGGTTGGAGATTAGACGAAGTTGTACAATTGATTCGTGGTCCAAAAAAATCAACGGTGCGCCTCGAAGTTATTCCATCCGAAGCAAAAGTCGACACAGACACGCGCGTGATCGCGATTGTTCGTGACAAAGTAAAACTTGAAGATCAAGCAGCGAAAAGTTCTGTCATCGAGACTGAACGCGACGGTCAAACTAAGCGCGTTGGTGTTATCGAGATTCCAACCTTCTATGCTGACTTCCAAGCCATGCAAAACGGCGATCCAAACTACAAGAGCACAACACGCGACACATTGCTTTTGTTGAATGAAATGCGTGCCGAAAAAGAACTAGATGGTCTGGTCATTGATCTACGCGGCAATGGCGGTGGCTCATTAGACGAAGCAAACAAGCTTACCGGCCTGTTCATTGATGAAGGCCCTACCGTTCAAATCCGCAGCGCGAACAACCGCGTCGAAGTGCTAACTGACCCAGATCCAAAGCTAGTATATGACGGCCCTTTACTCGTTCTCGTTGACCGTTTGAGTGCTTCTGCATCAGAAATCTTTGCAGGCGCCATTCAGGACTACGATCGCGGTATCGTGATGGGCTCTCAAACCTTTGGTAAAGGTACCGTTCAATCTGTTCGTCCTTTAAACCACGGCCAGCTTAAAATCACTCAAGCTAAGTTTTATCGCATCTCGGGTGCCAGCACACAGCACAAAGGCGTTGTACCAGACATTCTGATCCCTGATACGGTCGATACGACTAAAGTAGGTGAAAATTCTCTTGAAAACGCTCTTCCTTGGGATGCTATTGCAGCGGCCGATTTTAAACAACTCGCTAGCAACGACGGTGTTGAAACAGTATTGAATCAACGCCATGAAGAGCGCTTTGCGAAAAACGAAGAATACCAAGTCTTACTTGAAGAGATTGCATTGCTCGATAAGCAACGCACAAAAGATCGCGTATCTCTCAATAAAGAAGTTCGCCAAAAAGAAATCAAGACAGCTGAAAAAGAGCAACTCGACCTAGAAAACAAGCGTCGTAGCTTTGAAGGCAAAGAACCATATGCTGATTTCAAGGCTTGGGAAGATGACGTCGAAGCTCAGGCAAGCAAGACACAGAGCGACGAACTCGAAGTAGACTTTATCGTTGACGAGAGCGTCGAGGTATTGCTTGATTTCATTGAAGTAACTGCAAAAGCTTCGATCGCAAAAGCCTCATAGTCAGCAGTAATGACCAGCGACGATAAGCCTTCCTCAAGACACTTGCCCGACGAAAAGGTCGGGCAAGACATTGATTCAAAACCTACAGATCTTGATGCATCACCAGAAAGCCAAAATCAAGATACGCCCTCTAGCTCAGAAAAACCCTCAAACAAATCAAATGATCAACATACACCAGTTGAGCCATGGGTTAGTGAAGAAACCATTGCAGGGCTATTTGATCGTGTTGGATCTGCTGCTGGCCAGGCTTTTAGGATAGCTAAACGCACAACAGATACCTCCTACAAAGTTGGTAAGGCACTCATTCAATCTCAAGATCAGTTGAAGTTGATGGTAGCCGCAGGTGAGAGTTTAAAAGATCTACGAGAAGTTGCCGGGCTTACAATCAACGAATTAAACGAAGCACTTCAGCTCAAAGACAAATCGCTTATTGAAGCAGTTGAAAATGGCACTGCTACCCTATCGTTCGAATTAATTTTACGTTTAAGCTCGTTGCTGGCTCGTAACGACCCAATTCCTTTTATATTGAAGTACAGCCGAACGTATTCACCTGAGACTTGGCGACTACTGCATGATTGGGGTGCAGGGAGGCTTCCTCTGCAATATCAGCGTGAGCGTGAATTCATTAACATACTGCGCTCCAAAGATAGTGCACGCGAATTGAGCGACGAAGGGTTTGCCCACGTACTCGCTTATACACGAGAAGCATTTAATATGGCCCTGCACTTCGTAGAAGAGCAAGAGAAAAAGTCCTAAGTCTGTGCTCCAACACCAGTGTATTCACTACTCTCTCAACACTACGTTCTCATTGAATGATTCAATCTGATTTAACAAACGGCCCTGTCGGCCCGCACCTGCGCAAGATGACGATACCCATGATTTGGGGCATTTTATCGATCATGTCGATGAACATCGTCGACACATGGTATGTCGCACAATTGGGTACCGAACCCCTTGCCGCAATGGGATTCACCATCCCTGTTGTCTCAATACTGTTGAGCCTCGCATTCGGCATTGGCATCGGTAGCTCATCGTTGATATCTCGTGCAATTGGTGCAGGTGATACGACGCGCGTTCGTATTTATGCCACGCAATCACTGTTCATAGGCCTGAGCGTGGCGCTGAGTTTCGCGATTATCGGTTATCACAATATTGATACAATTTTTATCGCCTTAGGTGCGCCAGACACCCTACTGCCGTTAATCCATGAGTTTATGGACATCTGGTTCTTAGGCAGTTTTATCGTCGTTATTCCCATGGTTGGAAATTCTGCACTGCGCGCGGCTGGCAACACCTTTATTCCAAGTATGATTATGATCGTCGTCGCCATTGTGAACATCATTCTCGACCCGATACTGATCTTTGGTTATTTCGGACTTCCCGCTTTAGGCTTGCAAGGCGCGGCCATTGCGACCGTCATCTCCTATTCTTTTGCCTTAATCATTGGCCTGTATTTATTGGCTATTAAATTACGCTTTCTAAGCCTCAAGGATTGTCGCGGCAGAATTATCGAAAGTTGGAAAGCGATTCTTCATCTTGCTATTCCCGCGATTGGCACCAATCTTATCGCACCGCTCTCCGTGGCATTCTCAACGTGGCTGGTTGCAGGATATAGCGCAAGCGCAGTCGCAGGTTTTGGCGTTGCTTCTCGGATTGAATCATTGTGCCTGGTTGTCATCATGGCGATTTCTTCAATTATGGGTCCATTTGTAGGGCAAAACTGGGGAGCGAAACGTAAAGAACGTGTTGCAGAAGCACTCAGGCTCAGCCAATCATTTAGCCTTCTCTTTTGTATTGGTATCACCATTATTTTGATGATGTTCAGTCATGAGCTATCAATGTTCTTTACTGACGACGCGGCTGTTGTTTCATCATCAGCGCATTATTTAGAATTGGTACCCTGGTCGTACTTTTTCCTTGCAGTGATTATGATCACTTCTTCAACATATAATGGCATGGGTAAGCCAACTCCATCTTTGCTCATGTCCTTTATGCGATTGATTGGCTTGTTCGTACCACTCGCCTTTGTTGGGCAGTACTTTTATGATTTAGATGGCATCTACATTGCTGCCGCACTCTCAAACTTTATTGTTGGATTGGGCGCCATCATCGGGACACGCTCCCTCATGCGCGCCTAATAAGCTAAGGAAACTAACCGTGCCGAAGAAATTAAACTCCCTCTCAGATCTTGGTGGATTGGTTTACTCCACTGAGCACGGCAAAACCTGCCCAAATTGCGAGCAAGCAATCTCAGCTTGTGCCTGCAGTAAGGACGAGATTCCTGAAGGAGATGGCATCGTACGGGTTCGATACGAACGCAAAGGCCGCGGCGGAAAAGGCGTTACGCTCGTTGATGGCATTCTCGAACCAAGTGATAAATTGAAGTCGCTTGCGAAGGAATTGAAAAAGAAATGTGGCGTTGGTGGAGCAGTAAAAGAACACACTATCGAAATTCAAGGAGACCAGCGCGATATCTTGGTCAAGCTCCTGGAAGATAAGGGCTATACTGTAATACGCTCGGGCGGATAACTCGACTAAAGGGAGCGAGTATGGAATTAGTCATAGGAAACAAAAACTACTCTTCTTGGTCTTTACGGCCATGGTTACTACTTTCCTACTTCAATATTCCTTTTGAAGAAACACGCATACCGCTCGCACAAGCTAGAACGCATGAGTTACTCGCAGAGTATTCTCCGTCCTTCAAAGTGCCTGTTCTTATCGATAGTGATTTGATTGTTTGGGAGTCCATGGCGATTTGCGAATATATCAACGAAACCTATTTGAATGGGCAGGCCTACCCCGCCTCGATAAAAGACCGTGCCTTAGCGCGAGCTTATTGCTCAGAAATGCATGCTGGATTCTCAGCATTAAGAACTGAATTACCCATGAATATCAGAGCCATGCGTCGCGTTAAGATTAGTGACAAATGCGAGCATGATATCCACCGTATCGACGGCATGTGGCAAGACGCCCTTAATCGTCATGATGGCGACTTTCTGTTTGGAAACTTCAGTATTGTTGACTGCATGTTTGCACCAGTCGCGACACGCTTAGCCACTTACAACATTGAAGTTTCTGACACCAGCCTCGCGTATATGGATGCCCTGCTATCCTTAACTGCCATGCAGGCATGGAGCGCATCAGCAACAAACGAACAAGAGGTTATTGCCGCGTCAGAAGTCGGAAGCTCCCGCGCCTAAATCGGCTAACATTCGACCCAAGACGCAGCTAAACCGCCCAACGATGTCTCTTTATACTTGTCCGACATTGCTAAACCGGTTTCGTGCATCGCACTGATACAGCGATCCAACGACATAATATGCTCGCCTTCAGCATTGCGAGCGAGATCTGATGCGAGCCATGCTTTCACCGCTCCAAAAGCATTTCTTTCTATGCAAGGCACTTGCACCAAGCCTTGAATCGGATCGCACGTCATCCCCAAATGGTGCTCTAAAGCGATTTCTGCCGCATGCTCTACTTGCTCAGGCGTTCCACCCTTTAGAGCACAAGCTCCTGCAGCAGCCATTGCCGATGCAGCTCCCACCTCACCTTGGCAGCCAACCTCTGCACCAGAGATAGAACTATTATGTTTGATCAATCCGCCAATCGCTGCCGCACTCAACAAGAATGTCAGGATCTGAGCATCACTCAAGCCATGCTCAAAATAGTGATTATCCATGTAATACAACACCGCTGGCACAACGCCCGCCGCACCATTCGTCGGCGCTGTCACGATCAACTCTCCTGCCGCATTTTGTTCATTGACGGCAATCGCGTAAACACTCAGCCATTCATGACACTCTATATTTACAGGGCTTTTCACGAGTTTTTGAAAAAGTGTCGCGGCTCGTCGTTGTACTCTTAAAACTCCGGGAAGCTCACCTTCTGCTTGTAGTCCCTTTTCAACACAGCTCTGCATTGCACGCCATGTTGTTAAAACATGTTCTGAAAACGTCGCCTCTTCTTGAAAGCACAGTTCATTTTTCAGTTTCATCTCAGCAATGCTTAAAGCCGAATCTCCACTCATGCTTAGCATTTCTTGCGCGTTGCAAAATGGGAAAGGGATATCGACCTGACTTAAGCTCAACACATGCTGATCAAGCTCTTGTTCAACAACAATAAAGCCCCCGCCAATTGATGCATATGACTGTTCTAGCAACACCTCATCATCAATCACTAATTCAAAGCTAAGAAAGTTAGGATGCGGCAAATCAGATCGATCGGTATTCCATATAAGATGAACGGCAGGATCATAATAAATCTCCGTGCCTGATAGCTGTTCTGAAGCCTCTATCTGACACTTTAATACACGAAGATCTACGTCAACCAATTGATGAGGCAAGTAACCATTCAAACCCAGTCGAACAGCTTGATCGGTCTCATGCCCTTTGCCAGTAAACGCGAGAGAGCCAAATAAGGTACAACGAACATAGACCTCCTTAGGTTGCAGATCTGGCTTGTGATCAGCTAATACAGTTGAACGAAATGCACGCGCTGCGCTCATTGGCCCCATAGTATGCGAGCTTGATGGCCCAACACCTATTTTGAACATTTCACTGCAAGCGATAAACATGGTGCACTCCGTTGTTGCAATCCAGAAAACAGAATATAGTGGGCAAAAAAATAATCACAAGCTGTCACTTATGTTCAAACTACCAAAATCTTCGAGTGTTAAAATCCGCGGCCAATTCCCTGATGGGCTAAGCATTCAACGCGACGCCAACGGCGTGCCACATATCAACGCAAACAACTTAAACGATGCCACATGGGGGCTCGGATACTGCCACGCTATTGATCGTGGTATGCAGCTCCAATTTATGCGTATTTTAGGGCAAGGTCGTTTATGCGAACTGCTTGATGATACGAATGAAAACCTCGAGATTGATATATTCTTTCGCCGCATGAACTGGCAGCAAGGCGCAGAAAAAGAACTCAGTAAATTAAACTCAGAAACACATGAATGGCTACTAGCATTATGTGATGGCATCAATGCTGGTTTGAAGCATCGAACATCAGGACTCATGCGCCTATTAATTGGAAAACATGAGCCTTGGACACCAAGCGACATTATGCTGACCTTCCGCATGACGAGCTATCTGACCCTCGCCCAAACTCAAGCTGAATCCGAAAGGCTTTTTATCGAACTCATTCAAAATGGAGTGAGTGATGAAAAACTGAAAAGCTTATTCCCAATCCATGACCAACATATCGATCGCGCCTTAATAGAGAAACTCAAGTTAGGTGATCGTCATCTACCTTTAGAGCTACTATGGCAGAGCGCTGCGCCGAGAATGATGGCATCGAATAATTGGGTGGTTAGCCCGAAAAGAACTGCATCGGGTGCGGCATTAATGGCAAACGACCCGCATCTAGAAGTGAATCGGCTACCCAATGTATGGTACGAGGCCGCTATAAATTACCAAGGGCAATCAACGATCGGCTATGGCATGCCAGGCTTACCTGGCCTTCTGGTCGGGAGAAATAAAACACTGTCTTGGGGCGCAACCTATACCTTCGCAGATACCGTCGACAGCTGGATCGAAGACTGCAAAGAGGGGCAATACCGTGTTGAAGATGAGTGGTTTAAGTTCTCCCAGCGAGAGGAGCTAATTACTCGTAAAAAACACGCAGACCACCGCGAGACCTTCTACGAAAACCATCATGGTGTTCTTGATGGATTGCCCACCGAAACAGGGTATTACCTTGCAACGCATTGGGCGCCGGCTGAATCTGGCGCCACCACGCTAAATGCAGCATTCGCATTAAATAGCGTGAGCACCGTAGCCGAAGCACAAATACACTTGGGCGCGATTGAAAGCGCATGGAACTGGGTGATCGCAGATAGCCATGGCGACATTGGATATCAAATGTCAGGTCTGTGCCCGATCCGTGAAAATAACTGGAATGGTTTTGTACCTGGTTTAGGCTGGGACAAAAGCTACGACTGGAAAGGTTTTCATCCGATTGAAGATCTACCCAGAAGCTTTAATCCTGAATGCGGCTATTTTGTCACAGCAAATCAAGACTTGAATGAATTTGGCAAGACCTCCCCCATCAATATGCCAATGGCGGATCATCGCGCACGTCGTATTAACGACCTACTCTCGCAAAACGCAGAACAAGACTTATTAAGCACGCAAGCAATTCAGATGGATCTCTTTTCGCTTCAAGCGAAGGAGTTTATGGATGTACTCAAGCCAGTATTAGAGGAGAATTTTTCAGATCAGCCGCTCGCACAAAGCTTGCTGAATTGGGATCTCTGCTACGACAAAGACTCGATTGCGGCAAACCTATTTGAATGTTTCTACACCGAGCTTCGCCACCTTGTATTTCAAGACGAACAAATTAGCCCAGAACTCACCAAACACTTACGCGAACAAACCTGTTTATTTATCGACTTTTATCAAAACTTTGATCGCTGCTTACTTGAGCCAAGTTCAGTGTGGTATCAAGACAACAACCAAGCAGAATGTTTTAAACAGGCGTTTTTGAACGTGTGCACGCACTTTGAAGAACGAACGTGGGGTCAAACCAACACCTTCCAATTCACAAACATTTTGCTGCAAGGCAAGCTGCCTCTATTCTTTGGTCTAGACAGTAAAACTGTTTCAATGATCGGTGGACGAGCAACACCACATCAAGGCCAGCTTTATGAAGCTGCTGGCCGCAAAACGAGTTTCGCCGCATCAGTGCGCATCGCGGCAGACATGAGTGAACAAATACTTCATACCCGCACAGCAGGTGGCGTTTCTGATAATCCATTCTCTCCATGGTATATGTCAGAAATTCAGGGTTGGCTTGATGGCACCTTTAAAACACTAGAGCCATAAACAAAAAGCACGCCTAGGGCGTGCTTTTTATTTCGACATTAAACCGATCTAGCCGTAAGCCAGATTCAACTTCTTATCATAGAAGTGGGAACAATACTGGCTCAATTTGTCCTGCAAGGTTCACTGAACCTTCTGGTGTTGGGTGAATGTCATCACTCTCAACTTGGCTCGCTGGAACAGTGCCTCGTGGATCAACAAACTGGCAGCTCGCTACAGAATCACTCTGACAAGCGCTACGAAGCTTATTGTTACCAATGTTCAAAGCTTTCGTTAAGTTCGCATTGCCACGTGGAAGCTCGTAGTAACCCAACCAAACAACGTTAGCAACACCATCTGCATCCATCTGATTCAACAAGTTCACTGCGTTAATACGCTGATCTTCAATCAAGTTTCTGCATGAACGAGAAGGATTCCAACGATACCATTGCGTGCGGCATCCGTAAGGGTCAAAAAGTGTAGCAGGGATCAAGATGTCGTTACCGCCGCCATCCATAAGAATGGTATTGATATCACCATTGAAGCTGTTTGCAGCGGCATATTGCTCATACACAGATGGCGCCAAGCTACCACCTTGTAATTCAGCACCTGACTGCGTGTAGTCACGAAATTGTGTGCCGGCATTAGCCTCTAGCGTTTCTTGAATTACACCATTCAAATCGAAAATAGAGTCACCTAAAGTCACCACGTCATTTCGACCATTTACTTGCTCTTCATATGGGCTACCCGTACAACCCACAACACTTAATACAACAGCAGTTGCTGCCGTTGCTTTTACTACATTAGATACAACTTTTTTTAGATTTATCATTGTTCTCTCCAAGCTTTTTATTATGTCGCCATACTCGCATATGGCGCGCAACATACTAATAAACTAAGAAATTAAGACCTAACAATTAGAGGTCAAAATATGAACATGACAGGCCAAATCATGAACAATGTCGGCCAGTACTAGTAAGGTAAATTCGTAATAAAAAACACATTGATGGAAAATAAGCGGCTACGAAACGTAGACGGTTAATAACGAATTAAGCTAGGAAAACGATCTTAGGTTTAACTTAAAGATGAAACAAAAAAGCACGCCGAGGCGTGCTTTTCTAAAACGAATCTACACGACGTTGCACCGTGTAGATTGGCACTAATGCTTATAGCTTAGTGCTGAATACTGGCCAGATTTGGCCTGCAAGGTTTATAGAACCTGCTGGAGTTGGGTGAATGTCATCACCTTCAACTTGGCTTGCTGGAACAGTGCCACGCGTATCGATGAACGAGCAGCTTGCAGTTGTTGCTGTTTCACATGCGTAGTTCAACCAATCGCCACCTGTATTCAAGATAGAGTTAAGGTTGCTATTGCCACGTGGAAGGTTGTAGTAACCCAACCAAACGATGTCCTGAACACCATCAGCGTCCATTTCATTCATTAGGTCTATGCCAAGAAGAACAGTATCCTCCAACAAGTTGTAGCAAGCATTTGATGGCCACCAGCGGTACCACTGAGTACGACATCCGTATGGGTCAAGAAGTGTTGCAGGAATCAAGATGTCGTTACCGCCACCATCAGCCAACACAACGTTGATGTTCGGATTTGTTGCACGTGCATCACGATATTGATTTGTTACTGAAGTTGCGATCAGGCCGCCAGTGATTTCAGCACCTGATTGCGTGTAATCACGGAACTCTTGACCCATGTTTGCTTCAAGAGTCTCTTGAATCACACCATTTAAGTCAAAGATCGAGTCACCCACACTGATTACGTCGTTACGTCCACCACGGTCTGATACATCCTCATCATAGGGATTACCAACACAACCTACTACAGTGAAAGCTACGGCAGCGACAGTTGCTGCTTTAGCAAGCTTGTTTATTACTGATTTAAGATAAGTCATTGTTCTCTCCAACCTTCCTTATTTTTAGATTTAAAGTGGAGCGAAAATCCTACTTAACAAAAATTCACAGTTGGAGTCAGTTCACGAACAAAGTCCAACCATCTGTTCGCTTTTTATGCAAACCTATCAATAATGGCCATGTTTACATTATTAATGCGAAGCTCATCACAAAATTATCTGCAAGTTAGGTTATCCGTTAAGTCAGATCAAAAAATTCGTTAGATATAAAACGAAAAAACACGCTTTCGCGTGTTCTTTAAAGAGGGCAGGATAAATTAATTCATGCCATACACTCTGGGGCGGTCAAAACGCATCATTCCAATGGTTTCTTCTTGCTTAAGCGAATAAGCGGTACGGTCATCAAAATGCGTAAGACGCAAAATATCTAACTCGGTTTCTAAATCTTCTCCGGTATAACTCTCAAGAAGTGCGGTTCTCGCCTCCATATAGGCATAGCCTTTCGTCCACTGCTCATCACGACGTTGATCTTCTTCTTCCAACTGCGCAATTCGTTCCTCAGGAAAGCCAAGCTGCAAGCGCATTTGATTGATCGTCTCTTGACGCGCCTCAGGGTCCATTCCTGCTAGTTCTTGTTGAACAGCATCCATTCTGAAAATAAGTTGCGTTGTCACACTCGCCGTACCCATCATTAAGCCTGCGGGCGTGTCACCATAATTTTCTTCCATGGCTGATTGAACCAAATAAATTCGCTCTTCCATTGGCACATTTGGATCGGTGCTTAATTCATTCAATACTACTTTTACATTGCGCTCTCTCTGCTCTTCTTGCGCAACCTGTTCGTTCCAAATTTTACGCGCGTCAGACTCGCCAAAAATTTCAATTCGCTTATTCCAAATGGTGTTGTCTTTGGCCACCGCATTGAGCGCTTCAAGGTCGAGGTAGCTGTCAACAAGCCAATCTTCGTAATCGCCCATTTTGTCGACCACAGCAATAATTTGATCGGCAAGCTCAGGAAACGCCGCTCGCACGATCTGTTCGAACATCATGTGCCCCTGCCCTGGAAAATCTTGCTCTAAGCTGATCAGCAAATCCCGCAATCGTACTTGAACGACAATGTCCTCAATATTGTTCGCGAACTGCTCACGCATGCGTTTGCTGAGTTCGATAACCAGTTCATCGACCTCTGGCATCTCACGTTTTTTAAGGTGGTCTGGAAGTGCTCTGACGTTTTCAGTCTGTTTTGCTTGCATGTCTTGCAAACGTTCTTCAGTACTCGCGACCGGAACCTCAGGTGCGGTTGATGTATTGTTGCTCGTTGAATAAATTACCAAGCCTGCAACCAGTGCAAGAGAGACGGCAGAGAGTATTATTTTTGTTTTCATGGGGTTTCCCTGTTGCTAGTTTTTTTAACGTGTCGTATTTAATCACTCTCTTTTTAGCTTAAACCGTAAATACTTCACATAGCCAGCGATTGGAATCTCATACGCCTTACACAAAAAAGCACGCTTAAGCGTGCCTTTCCAAATAAAACCATCGATTTCGAAAGTTAATCAGACCTTCCTTAAATAACTTTCCGATTTACGCGTCTCATTAGCTCTTCAGCACTTTCTTTACGTTCGGAATATCGATCCACCAAGTAATCAGCTCGGTCACGCGTAAGTAGCGTAAAACGCACTAGCTCTTCGCATACATCTACAATGCGGTCATAAAAGCCTGAAGGTTTCATGCGGTTATTCTCATCAAATTCTAACCATGCTTTAGCAACCGAAGACTGGTTTGGAATCGTGATCATGCGCATCCAACGACCTAACACACGCAGTTGATTCACAACGTTGAAAGATTGCGAACCACCCTCAACCTGCATGACCGCAAGCGTTTTACCTTGCGTAGGACGCACTGCACCAAGAGACAATGGCACCCAATCTATTTGCGCTTTCATGATGCCAGTCATCGAACCGTGACGCTCAGGCGAACACCACACCTGCCCTTCAGACCAGGTCATTAGATCGCGTAGTTCTTGCACCTTAGGATGCGAGGCATCTTCATCGTCAGGTAAAGGCAGTCCAGATGGATCGAAAATACGAGTCTCACAGCCCATTTTTTCGAGTATGCGCGCGCTTTCTTCAACCACTAAACGACTGAATGAGTGCTCTCTTAAAGACCCATAAAGAAGCAAAATTTTAGGAGGATGCGTGCTGTGCTCAGCAACCGCTAATTCATCTTGTTGAGGTGCTTTAAAACAATCTTCAACAAGGTTAGGAAGATCAGTTAAATCGATATCGCTCACGGCTAACCCTATAAATCTTGAAACGGTAAACGATAGATTATAAGACAAGACCTCGACAATAGCGTGACAATCGAAGGCTTAATTTAAAGTGACGATATGGATTTAGTTACTGACGTTTAGATTTATTCGAAGCACTCTCCATACATTTGAACAACAATTTATAAATGGTTAAGAATAACCAAATTACTAAGATCTTAAGCCTCTCTCCTTCAATAACGTCTGAATTATAAATTTGTTTACCTAGAGAAGGTTTTCATTCTGTGCTACAAAAAACAATCATTAAAATCGAGAATCCGAAGTAGATTAGCCTGACAAGGAATGGGTGACAGATTCTACTTACATACAAACCTATCAAGGCTGGCTATATCTTGCAGTTGTCATCGATCTGTTTTCGCGCAAAGTCATTGATTGGTCGATGAAGGCTTCACCTAAATCTGACTTAGTCATTGATGCATCATTAATGGCAGTTTCACAATGAAGATCGAAAGATAAAGTGCTCATTCATTCCAGCCAAGGTGCTCAATATACTTCGAAAGACTAGCGAGACTCCTTACTAGATAATAATCTGGAAGTTAGCATGAGTCGCAGAGGAAACTGTCGGAACAATACGTTAGCGGAGAGTTTCTTATCGCTTCAACAAAAAGAGCTCTTTCGGCGCAAGGTCTAAAAAGGAAACGTTGTGAAAGCTGAAATTTTCGATCATGTCGAAGGCGTCTAAAACTCGATACGGAATCATGGCCTGTCTCCTCAGGACTATAAGGAATAGTACTTTAGAAAACTAGAGAACGTTTAGATTTCTAGGACCATACCGTCTGTCTCCTTTTTTGCTTTACCGGACCTAGAGAAAACACCAACCTTATACCCTCAGCACTCCCTCACACCATGTAAATTAAAAACGGTACCAAAGTTTTTTATCCTGTAGTGGATCTGCTTCAGACAAATTTGGATTAGATATCGAGTAGACTTTCCGATTTTTAAGATTTGTGTCCCCAATGATTTGTTCATGATAAGACAAAAAATATTGTTCGAATTTCCCTTTTTCTATTAATTTATGAAGCCCTGTTTCAATGCGCTTCGCCAACTGCGGTTTCTTAGGTGATACAAAGAAGTACGTGGGTAGGGGAATATAAACTGCTATCCCAGATTCAATAGTTAGGTTGGGGTGAAATTTTTTCTGGATATTGTATTCAGAAATAATTTCATTTACTCCTCTTCCTAAAGTAAGAAATCTTTTCTTATCCAGCATATCAAACAATCCGTCATAATTATTTCCTATGACAACTTCGAACCCTGCATTTTCCATTATTTTAGCTGTCGACCACCCCACCCCTGAACCCGTTGGGAATTTCATAAATTGCTGCAATGAATTTGTTTTAGCAATAACTGCTTGGTCGTCTTTGTTTATGAAGAATAATCGATATCCTTGGATCCCTTTTCGTATAGGAATACGAACGACAAGTAGTTTTTCCAACCATTCTTGTTTGGGAGCTTCTGCAACAACATGCAGCAGATCTCCTTTAATCAGTGATAACAACATTCTATCTCTCGTCATTGCAAACTGTGAATGAGCTACTGATGCGGGCTTGTAGTCCCCTGTTGTTTCTTTAAGAATCATTTCTAATAGTTTGTGAGGGTAGTCATATCTACTATCGTTTTCGGACTGCGGTTTATTGACTAAAACCTCTTCAGATTCTGCAGAAAAAACTAAGAATATCCATAAGAAGAGCACTATCACTATTATTTTCATGGTTGCTCCTGGAGCTAAACAAATGGTTGAAAAATGTTCATTAAAAATATTATTACAGTCTTTAACAATTTATTCGATCTTTAAAAATACAGACTGCTTCGACAACAAACTGAATTCAGATTTAATTCTGGCCATTAAAAATATATTAACGCTTAGAACCGAACTAAATAAATTGATCACATTGTTGTTAGCAATGAAACATGGTTTGCTCACACCAACACTGAAAATCAACCGCAATGAGATAGAAAATAATTACAAAGAAGTGTAAATAGCAAGTGAAGCTCAGAACTGATTTATCTGGCTTGAATCAGCCTAAGTGAAGTGCTAGGACGAGCCCCAAGTCTAAGGAGCTCTCATGTCCATCGTTAGCGTTGAATGATAACGGCTAACTCACTACCAGTTGGACTAACGAAAGTCGTAGATAAAAGATCTTCTTCGACAGAAAAGTCGAGATGAAGTTTATTGAACATTGCTTTGGCATCCTCCAAAGCGTCACCTTTGTCGGAATAACAAAAGTGAGGGACAGCATCCTTACTTATCGTTTCTGAATTGGGAATTAAGAAGAACATCCTTAACACCTCCTGCAATAAATAAAGTGTGTTGCCAAACTCGGCGACCTGCACGTTACTCTCGAAATACCCACGATGCACGCGCTACATTTTTAGATTTTCAATGATTTGCAAAGCCGTTACAACTGACATAATAGTGTAACAATTTGCTAGCAACCAGACTGGTCCATCACACCATAATCTTTCGAATGCTCAAACATTGATGTAACAAAGTCAGGAATTGGACAACTCGTAAAATCTTCAGCGTTAACAAACACATACACTGCTTCGGCAGTAGCTAATACTTGATTCGTTTGCGCATTCACATACTCTGTGTGAAGTGTAAATGAACTATTTCCGATACGACCCACCGACACATTAAGATTTAAGATATCATCAAAGCGAGCCGGAGCCTTCCATTCAATTAAAAGCTTAACAATTTGATTCTCGAATCCGCGTGCCACGAGTTCTTGATAGCCCCCGAGTGATGCACGAAGAAACTCCGTTGAGGCGAGGTCTGCATAATCCGCATAGCGGGCATTGAACACGACATTTTGCGCATCGCATTCGTTATAGCGCACACGAATCTTTAGGGTGAATTGAGACATAAGCAAGGCTCAGGATAATTATTTTAGTTAACGCCTCAGCTTATCAAACCAAGCTAGCTTTTGCTCTCTTCCAAAGCTTCTAATTGCTTTGCTAAGGCGTCGGCTTCTACGCTGAGTTGCGAGTAAGTTCGAATATCGCCATTGCGCTGCGCCTTCATGGCTTCTTCAAGTTTCGCCAAGTATTGCTTCTTTAACTTTTTAGTGGGGTCTGATTTGAAAAACGAAAGCATAGTTATCTCCTTTTGTATTCTTACGATGGAGATACAATTTGGATTTGAGAATTGAGAGAAAATGTTTTTCAGAGATTTGGAATAGAAAAAAGCCTGAAAGATTCAGGCTTTTTAATAGTAATTAAACTACTTTGACGCTAATTTCTTATCTATATCTTCAGCGCTACGACGAGTCGGAAGTTGTTCCCAAGTTTCACCCCATGCACGATTCACAATGCGTCCACGCTCAGTAGCGGGTCGATCAGCTACTTGCGCTGTCCAACGCTGTACGTTTTTATAGGATTCGACATCTAAGAATTCAGCGGCTTCATACAATTTACCTTGCGCCAATACGCCATACCAAGGCCAGATGGTCATATCTGCAATCGTATATTTACTGCCGACCATGTATTCGTTATCAGCAAGGTGTTTATCTAGCAAATCTAACTGACGCTTCACCTCCATGGTATAGCGATCAATCGGATACTTATATTTTTCTGGTGCATAGGCATAGAAGTGCCCAAAACCACCGCCCAGAAACGGACCTGCGCCCATTTGCCACATCACCCAACTCATGCATTCAGCGCGCGCTTTAGTCTCTTTTGGCAAGAAGGCATCAAACTTTTCTGCGAGATAAAACAGAATTGCTCCAGATTCAAAGATGCGGACGTCCGCTTCTTTATCGAACAAAGCTGGGATTTTAGAGTTTGGATTAATCGCTACAAACCCACTACCAAATTGATCTCCTTCCATGATGTTGATTGGCCAAGCATCATATTCTGCACCGGTGTGACCTGCTTGAAGTAGTTCTTCAAGCATCATCGTGACCTTCACACCATTCGGTGTGGCGAGCGAATATAGCTGGAAAGGATGGTCACCCGAAGGTAGCTCTTTCTCGTGTGTTGCGCCTGAAGTTGGACGATTAGTGTTAGCAAACTTGCCGCCATTTCCTTCTTCGGGAGCCCACACTTTAGGTGGTTCGTATACATCGTGACTCATAAAGGGTCCTTAACTTTGAAATTCGATTTGCTGTCTTTAAGGGTGCATTGTTAGGCTTTCGCACTAGCACGACCAGAAACAGCTTCATACCATCGGTTTAGATTCACTTGCTCTTCGCCGCGGCGTAATTGAACAACACGTGAAAAATCGACCGTGCACATAGCGGTGATGTCGGCAATTGAGTAGCTGTCCCCTGCGACGTATTCTGAGTCTGCTAGGTGCTTATCTAACATATGCATGAATTTGCTCGCACCTTTGTAACACTCTTCACCCCACTCTTTGATCGGCGTCATACGATCTGCGAAGAAACCCGATGTATGCTGAAATGCCATGCCGACCAAATTCATGAAATAGATTTCGCAACGGCGTTGCCACATTTCAATTTCAGCTTGTTCTAAGGGCGTACTGCCCATCAATGGGTTTTCTGGATGCAATGCCTCGAAATAACGACAAATCGCTACTGATTCAGAAATATGCGTGCCATCGTCTAGTTCTAGTACTGGAATTTTGGCAAGCATGTTTTTACCGCGAAATTCCGCTGTTCTGTTCTCGCCTTTTTGCAGGTCTAATTCAACAAACTCGGCTTGATCAAGAAGACCTTTTTCAGCCAAGAAAACCCGCACACGACGGGCGTTAGGGGCAATTTTTTGTTCGTAAATCTTCATATTATTCTCTTTGTTCTTTATCAGGAGTCACGACCATTTATGACTCAAGCATTCAGACAATTCGCATGAAAGCGAAGATGGTCTTCGATAAAACTCGCGATGAAATAATAACTATGGTCGTAGCCGTCACGCATATTCAAGGTCCACTCACCTTTACTATTTGTGGACAAAGCCTTTTCTAAAGCCGGCGTGCCAAGTTGCTCAGTTAGAAACTGATCGTCGGTACCTTGGTCAACAAGAATCGGTTTGTGACTTTCTACCTCCATCAACAATGCACAAGCATCATGGGCTAGCCATGTAGACTTGTCTTGTCCCAAATAGTTCGAAAATGCTTTTTCGCCCCAGGGACACTGGCTTGGATTCGAAATCGGACTGAAGGCTGAAATAGATTGGTAGTTATCTGGATGGCGCAAACCTATCGTCAACGCGCCATGCCCACCCATTGAGTGACCAGTAATTGAAGCAGCCCCCGTCATTCCTAATTCGCTGTTAAGTAGACTCGGCAACTCGTCCACGATGTAGTCATACATATGATAATGCGTTGCCCAAGGTGCTTGTGTGGAATTGACGTAAAAACCGGCCCCCAAACCAAAGTCATAGACGGCATCTGGATCATCTGGCACACCATCACCGCGAGGGCTGGTATCAGGCGCTACGAGAATTAAACCTAAGTCTGAAGCGACACGATGCGCGCCAGCCTTTTGCATAAAGTTTTCGTCCGTGCAGGTTAATCCAGATAGAAAATACACAAGAGGAGTCTGCGCTAAAGCCTCTTCATTTTTAAGCGCTTGCGGCGGCACGAACACAGAAAAAATCATGTCGCATTTGTTCACCGCAGAGCGATGTTGATAACGAATAAAACGACCTTCAAAAGAGTTTTGCTGACTAAGCAGTTTTAACTCTGACATCTTCAATTCAGAATCGGCTTCGCTCATTGCAATGTCTCCCTAGCTGGCTTCAGGTTCAAAATGCACCACAGAACGAATACTTTTGCCTTCATGCATTAAGTCGAACGCTTCGTTAATTTCACCCAGTTCCATTTTATGTGTAATGAATTTCTTGAGCGGAATATCCCCAGCAAGATACTTTTCAACATAGTCAGGGAGTTCAGTTCTGCCTTTCACTCCACCAAAAGCCGTACCACGCCATACGCGGCCCGTTACTAACTGGAAAGGCCGTGTATTGATCTCTTGACCAGCACCTGCCACACCGATTATCACAGACTCGCCCCAACCTTTATGGCAGCACTCAAGCGCCGAACGCATCACATCAACATTCCCAATACATTCAAAGGAATAATCTACGCCACCATCTGTTAGCTCGACGATCACATCTTGAATCGGCTTATCATAATTCTTTGGATTAATGCAATCTGTTGCGCCCAGCTCTTCCGCAAGATCAAACTTAGATTCATTAATATCAATCGCCAAAATGCGCGAGGCACCAGCTTGTTGCGCACCGATAATTGCTGATAATCCGATACCGCCTAGACCAAAAATCGCAACGGTTGTCCCTTCTTCAACTTTTGCAGTGTTCATCACCGCTCCAATGCCCGTTGTCACGCCACAACCTAACAAGCAGACATCATGCAAAGAGGCCTCTTTATTGACTTTAGCCAGTGAAATCTCAGGGAGTACCGTGTATTCAGAAAAGGTCGACGTACCCATGTAGTGATAGATTTTTTCGCCGTCTTTCGAGAAACGAGTTGTGCCGTCAGGCATCAAACCTTGACCTTGCGTAGAACGAATTTTTTGACACAGATTTGTTTTACCGGATAAGCAAAACTTACATTCGCGGCATTCTGGCGTGTAGAGCGGAATGACATGATCACCGACCGCTACAGAAGTTACGCCCTCACCAACAGCTTCAACAATACCGCCGCCCTCATGACCAAGAATCGCTGGAAAAACACCCTCTGGATCCTCTCCCGACAAAGTGAATGCATCAGTGTGACACACGCCAGATGCAAGTACTTTTACCAGCACCTCACCTGCTTTCGGCATCTCCACTTCGATAGTTTCTATTGATAGCGGAGCTCCAGCTTTCCACGCAACAGCGGCTTTACATTCGATACGACCATTCGCATTTAAGGCTTTCATGATGATTTCCCTGAAGTTTGTTTTTATTGGCTAAAGAAGACAGCAGAAACATCTTGTCCAAGTATCACTTCTCTAGCCTATACCAGAACCAACTTGCTTTACGAGTCCATGCTTTACTTTGGTTTATATCCAAAGAACAAAAGCATCTAAATAAGTTCACGCGTAGGTAAATAGTTCCGGAATTATTCAACCAACACCTGTCAACATGTCTTTAAAAAGTATGTGTGGAACCAACTTTCGCATGATCACTCAACAATGCGCTCAAGTCTGTATTGATATGAATACTCTCTGGTGCGTCAGGTCCCGAACTACTGCTGCAAGCAAATAATCCAACGATCACAGAACTCACCATCAAACCTTTTTTCATGTCAGCACCCTTTTTGATTTTGGGCCACACAGCTAAGTACAAAAATTCACAAGCTCAAGTACAACATTACGTTTTTAGATATTCCAAGGAGCCCTTTCCTCGCTTAAAATTCGTTAAAACCGAATGTTTTTTATAAATATTCGACTATTCCTATTGCTTGGGAACAAGCGGAGAGATGGATGAACCACGAAGACCGTCAAGAAACACACGATTCCAAAGATTTTAAAGACATGATCGATCATGACGCCCTAAGCGGGGTGTTATTGATTGCAGCCGCCGTGTTAGCGCTTATTTTTGCCAATACCAGATTACAAGGCGTGTATTACGGCACCTTAGATATTCCGATCCAAGTGTCATTTGGCGATTTTATTATCAACAAACCGCTTCTACTTTGGGTCAATGACGGTTTGATGGCGATCTTCTTTCTCGTTGTAGGCTTGGAAGTTAAACGAGAAATGATCGAAGGCAGCTTATCTTCTTTTGATCAAGTACTTCTGCCGGCTATTGGCGCTGTGGCCGGTATTGCAATACCCGCCCTTATTTACTGGGTGATAAATAGTGAAGATCCGATGTCGGTTCGTGGCTGGGCGATTCCATCCGCAACAGATATCGCATTCGCACTCGGCCTCTTTAGTTTGTTTGGAAAAAGCTTACCATTGCCTTTAAAGCTATTTTTACTTTCTGTCGCGATTTTCGATGATATCGGTGCGATCGTGATCATTGCGATTTTTTACTCTAGTGAACTCTCAACTACCTCATTAATCGTCGCTTCATGGGGGCTAATCGTATTGTTTGCTTTCAACCGTATGAAAGTTTCGAAGGTTGCGCCCTACCTGCTTGTCGGCACAGTTGTTTGGGTCGCGGTATTAAAATCAGGCGTGCACGCAACATTGGCAGGCTTTGCTATCGCATGGTTTATTCCGCTTTATCAAACAAACGACAACGGCTTAAGTTTGGCGAAAGAACTCGAGCATGACTTCCATCCCTGGGTAGCCTTCTTTATTTTGCCGATATTTGCGTTTGCCAATGCGGGTGTATCTTTAACAGGCTTAGGACTTGATGCCTTTATGAATACCACCACGCTTGGCATTATTCTTGGCTTATTCGTCGGTAAACAAATAGGCATATTCGGCGCTTGTTGGCTTGCCATCAAAATTGGCCTTGCGCGCCTGCCAAATGGTGCCACATGGGGACAGTTATACGGTGTCTGCTTATTGTGTGGTATTGGCTTTACGATGAGTTTGTTTATCGGGTCTCTCGCATTTGAAGGCATCGAAGGCAATTACTCAGACAGTGTTAAGCTCGGTGTGCTTACAGGCTCTTTACTCTCAGCCATTGTAGGGTCAATCGTGATAAAACGTTATAGTTCTGCCGGCAATAAGGCCTAAACTTTTAATTCTTTTGACTATATAGCTGTTTTCTATACACTGCCGCTCAAAATTATGGTGTATGGACCGCGCCCTTTTGAAGAATTGAATAGCGGTTGTGAACATGCGAACGAATAAACTCTCCCTGTCGATCATCACGGCAGCCTTTGCTCTTTCATCTGGTACAGCAGATGCAACAAATGGGTATTTCCGTCTAGGTTATAATGCGAACAGCATTGCAATGAGCTGTGCGTCTACTGCAAGAACTCAAGATGCTATTGCGGGTTCATCAAATCCAGCTCTTGCGCTCAACATCGACACGATTTAGATCGCATTAATTGCAGCGTTTAACCCAGATCGTGGATTTACTGTTGAAGGCGGAAACCCTATGACAGCGATGCCTGGCGAGTTTGCTTTAACACCTCAAGACACGCGCTCAGAAAGCGATTGGTTTTTTATCCCTTCATTAGGCTATAAGACTGACTTGAGCAATGATCTCGCGCTGAACGTTAACCTATATGCTAACAGTGGCATAAATACAGACTATGACGAGTCAGTATTCTATGCAGGCGAGACAGGCGTTGATCTATCACAAGTATTTTTAAACACTTCTATTGCATACAAGGTGTCTGAGAACACCAATATTGGTGTTGCACCAATTATTGGATACCAGCGTTTTAAAGCGAAAGGCCTTGGCAGCTTCGCTGGATTTTCACAAGATCCTATCGCAGACAGCGACAACTGGGCAAAAGGCAGAAATCCCTCGCTCCAGAGCCAAAATCAGCAAATCGAACTGGAAATGTCGCAACTTGAATTAATATTCGGTGCTAACTTCTAAGTTAGAACCAGTTCATAAAAACCCCGCTTTGCGGGTTTTTTTTATACCTATTTATTGACTTCTTTAAGCCAAAAACGAAACCTAGACTACCCTTCATGCACTCCGCATCGAATGGGCAAGGAGGGCCAATGTCGAACCTATTTTCTGATCTACCTGTTGTCATAATTGAGGACACCCCCACTAAGCAAGCTAAGTTAGATGGTTTGTTAGAAGCCTTAGGTGTCGAAGATATTCAAAGCTTTGACAATGGCCAAGAAGGTTTAAGTGCTCTCAGTCATGGTAAAGACAAGATCATTTTATTCCTCGACCTCGTTCTACCTGAGATAAACGGCCAAGAAATACTGCAGCAGCTTGCTCGTAGCGGATTTAAAGGCTACGTGGTAATCAACAGCGTGTGTGAACGGCGAATTGTTCAAACAGCGGTGAATTTAGCAGCGTCATCAGGTATCAAGATGCTCGGTGCATTATCAAATGATTACTCAAGCAAAGATCTCGAACGGATGCTCATGCTGTGCATCGAACCAGCCAGAACCACGCACCGCGGTTCAAACATTTTATTAAGCGAAGAAGAAATTCATGCAGCTTTTGATCAAGACTTAATTGAGCCATTCTTCCAACCAATCATTCATCTTGAAAGCCAAACCCTCAAAGCCGTTGAATGCCTTGCGCGAATATATAGCCCAGAACGAGAACAATATTTATCGCCTGTCTCGTTTTTACCTTACATTGAAGATACGCCTTTTCTTGATAACTTAGCTTTGCGCTTGTACCAAAAGGCGCTCGCCTTATTTAAGACCGAGGTGTTTTCGAACAGCGATATTAAGCTCTCGTTCAATATAGAGCCAAGTCAGCTCGAGAATGTCGCACTTGCCGCTAGCCTTGATGGTTTAACGCAAGCAGCTCAGATCAACCCCGACCGCATTATTTTTGAACTGACGGAACAATCTCCAATTAGCTCAAGCAATCAACTAGAAACCATCAATATATTGCGTCTCAAAGGCTACAACATTGCCATCGATGATTTCGGCTCTGGGCACACAAATATATCTAACCTACACTCTATCCCCTTCAATCGAATAAAAATCGATCGCCATTTGATTCAACATATTGATGAGGATGGGTTCTGCCAGATCGCTGTCGATGCCATTATGGAGATGGCTCAAGAAGTCGGCGCGCAAGTGATATTTGAAGGCATTGAGAAAGTAGAGCAAATCGTATTTAGCACACGGCACAGAGACGTATATTTACAAGGCTATTACTTTTCTGACGCATTACCGATGAATCAATTAGAACCATGGCTAAGCAAAAGCCCTTACACACTTATAACGGCGTAGATAGAACATTATGGACGAAGTATATCTCTTAAAACTTCATGAGGCCGGCCAACGCGTTCTGAGTTGGTTCTTACCCAACATGAGCACCATTGAGTGGACCGGGCACATTGCCATTTTAATTTGGTCCATGGCCATGATTGTCTTCGCAGGCCGACTGTTCGCCATGGTCGAAAATACCTCCAGCACCATGATGAAGATGAAGGTATTTCGCTCATTAAACTTCTTAGTCATCGTTCTTCTATTAGTTGATTTAGTGCTGCTACGTTTCACGATTGATATGGAGCAACTGTTCTCTCGAATAGGGCTTTCCATACTCACCGCCTACGTAACCATCTACCTATACTCGCTAGCGAGCTATCACTCTTTTAAGCGATTCGGAACACCCAAGACCATTGATAACAAAGAGGTCTTCGTTGAAACCTACTCAACGCGAATTGTTAACCTATTGCTTGTTGCAACCACTGCACTTGGCGCGTTTTATATCATCATCAAAATCTGGGGGGCTGATAGTCTTCTAGAAACGACTGGGATAATGGGAATATTTATTGGTTTCTTAGCGTTTACCTCTCCCGTTTGGGCTCCGGATATCATCTCTGGCCTCATTATTCTCAACAGCCAAATCTTGGATGATGGCGATGTGGTTGTTATCGATGGTTTTCCAAACGAGTACATCATCAGCAAGGTGTCATTTGTTTATGTCACCCTCTATGACATTCGAAATAATCACCGCGCACTGGTGAAGAACAGTCGCTTTTTACAAGGCAAAATTGACAACCTCAGCCGAATCGCTAGTACGGACGGCATGCGTGCATCTATTCATTACAATATTGGTTATCCCGCTTTTGAGAGTCGATCGGGCGAAGACCGTGTTGAAGAAATGAACCGCTTTATGAAAAAGGTCGGCAATATGTTTGATCGTGCGTTCGAAGGATGTGCCGAGGATGATTCAGTTAAAATTAACAAAAACAAGCCTTTCGAATGGGCTTTGACACAAGCTGGCGACTACGCCCTTGAGTTCACTTTGTGGTTCTATTTCCAGCGTATTCCAAATACCAAAGTGACGGCGACTGCCCGCAAGCATTTGATGGGCACGACCTATAAAGTCAACACTGCTATTTACGAGGCGTCTATATTTGAAGGCTTAGATCTCTCTACACCAGACCTGAATACCATCACGTTTGCCAGAGACCTAGTAGAAGACGATACGCCTGACCCAAGAGTCGCTGCCATGGAATAGAGCAAACGGAATAGGTTCAGACGTTCCTTAGGTTAAGAAGCTAAACCAAGCGTCTATGAAATCTTAAAGTTCTTGGTTAGCTGATTAAGGTGATCACACACTAGGTTCAAGTCTGATGCTTTCGCATCTGTTTGCTGCGCAATCTCATTACTCTCTTCGTTCAGAGTACGAATACTGTTCACGTTCTGAGCCACTTCATTCACAACAGATACCTGCTGTTCTGTCGCAGAAGCGATGGTTGCACTCAAGTCTTGAATGTTTGTGATCGCAGAAACGATTTCATCTAGCCGACACCCTGCACTTTCAGTTTGCTCAGCCGCATACTCTGCTGATGAACTTTGCTCCGCCATCACCCCTACACAGCTATTGGAAGACTCTTGTAAGCGAGAAATAATGTCTTTGATCTCTTGAGTCGATTCAGAAGTTCTCACTGACAAACCACGCACTTCATCTGCTACAACTGCAAAACCTCGACCGGCTTCGCCTGCACGTGCTGCTTCAATTGCTGCGTTCAAGGCAAGTAAATTAGTTTGTTCAGCGATGCCTTCAATCACGGTAAGCACTTCACCAATGTTTTCTGCATCACGACTCAAATTATTGACCGTTTCACTCGTACGACCAACACCCTCAACAAGAGAACGCACACTTCTCACTGAGTTTTGAACCAACTGATTCCCTTCTTCAACCGCTTTCGTTGCTTGCGATGTAGCAACGGCAGCACCAGCTGCACTTTGCGCAACTTCTCTAAACGAAGCTGACATTTCTTCAATCGCCACCGTCATCTGAGAAGTCTGTTGAAACTGTGCGTCACTCTGCGAAGCAAGACCTTGTGCAAAACCTAACATTTCTTCGCTAACGCTTGAGACGCTATTCGACTTATCTTGAATCTCTCCAACCAAATCGACCATAGCCGTGCGCATTGCATTAGTCGATGCTACCAAAGTTTTTAATTCTTCTGACTTTGCCTCTAGATCATTTTGATCACTGTAATCGCCCGATGCGAAGCGCTCAAAAACCGGAACAAAAGACTTAAGACGTCCAACGATGAAACGCTGCATTAAATCCACAGTAATCGCGACAACAATGACCATTACGATCGTCGCAACCAACATATTTCGCACAAGCTCAAACGCACTATCAATTTGCCCATAGGTGCCAGCTCTTGCTTCAGTAATCGTTGATTTAAACTCTTGCGCCGCGCCTCTTAAGGCATAGGAACGCATTTCGTTATTCATCGTTTCGCCGATAAGAACACCAACACCATCCGCCTGCTCTTGTATTAGGGTCATGTCGTTTTCAGGAGATTGCGCCAAGGTATCAATAAGTGCGGTGATAGAAGAGAACTCGCGTTGCGCGCGCTCTAATTGAAAATCTTCACCTTCTTGTATGTAAGCGGTAATGCTTTGCAGTAAATCGATCTCTGCCGATCGCTCTAAAGCCATAAAATTTTGAAGATTAGTATAAGGTTTACGTAGCTCAGCTAAACCAAACCAGACTGCAAATACTAAACTCACTGCGACTAAGCTCAACAAACCACTATTGAACCACGTTAACGTTGATAACTTTAGTTTCATATCTTTACCTTACCGCATCTCTACTGCTTATTATTTAAAGCTTAGGTATATGTCGGCATATCACAAGGAAACTGCAGGAATATTCCATTACATAATGCTAGGATTCGCGTCTTTCTCCCCTCTCAACAAAATCGACACTACTTGAATGAACGCCATTAAACTGAGTGCAGCAGAATTAGCACAATTGCTAATAGACCGAATACAGCAGCAGCCATATTGCCAACGTATCCTTCATGGCCGTGGCAAAAAATACGCAGGTTATGAATATGTAAATATCGAATGGTATCCGCCTTTTCTTTTCGTACAGAATTTCAACGACACTCTGAGCGACGATCTAAATCACGCGTTAAAGATAGTTTTTGAGGAAGTCTCATCCATCGATGCTGTGCTGATTCAATCCAGAGAATGGCCAGACTTCGTCACGCAAAGTTTGTTTAGTCGTAAAGAAGTAGAGCTTCCCCTGATCTATAAGGCTCCATTAAGCGAAGACCTTCACTGTGAAATCAAGTTTGGTACTAATCTCAACACGGGAACATTTTTAGATATGCGTGTTGGTTGACAATGGATAGAAAAAAATAGCGAGAACAAACGCGTACTGAACTTGTTCTCATACACATGCGTGTTTTCACTCTTTGCGCTTTCTGGCGGCGCAACATGGGTCGACAACGTCGATATGGCGGCCAATGTGCTGAAAATCGGGCAACGCAATCATCAATCAAACAAGCTGCATGATGGTAAAAGTGCCTTTATTAAACGGGATATTCTTAAATCACAATCATGGCTTAAGTCTCGCGAACCCTATGACTTAATCGTTCTTGACCCACCACCCTATCAAAAAAAAGCCTTTCGGGGCTGGCAAGACTATCTAAAGCTATTGCGCTACGCACAGCATGGTTTAAAACCTGGTGGAACATTGCTGTGTTGTCTCAACCATCCACAAATCAGTATTGACCAATTTATGGCTGACCTCGACGAGTACTTCGATGGAAAAGCAACACTTGAAGTCATTGCACGCGCTCCAGAAATTGAAGAGCTAGAGAATGAAAAAGGCTTGAAGTTAGTCATAGTGACTCTATAAGTTCGGACAGAATGGCCGCAATGGACTAGAGCCTTCATCATGGCGCTCGGTATATTTGGCGACATACAAAAATTAAGATGAATAATTATGAATTACCGTCGCTCTCTTTCGATGCTTTGTGTGCTGTCCATCGGCGTATTATTGAGCGCTTGCAGTCAACAAGCCATTCAAATACCTAATGTGAGCTTGAGCCAAGTTCAGCTCAATAAATACGAAGCGAGCTGCAAAGTTTGTCACGAACAAAAAGCAAGCGGCGCACCGCAACGCGGTGCGTATCAAGACTGGCAAATTGTCTTCGGCAAGCCAATGGATTTAATTATGACTCGGGTCATTGATGGCTATGCGGGAATGCCTCCGTTAGGCCAATGCTTTGACTGTTCAGAATCTGATTTAAATGATTTAGTGCTTTATCTCGCGCAATCTCCAAACACTCAAAAACACGAAGCGGAGAAATAGCTATGCAGCGCAGAGACTTACTAAAATCGATGGTTGCTGCATGTTTATCGAGCGCCGTACCCAATATTGCGTTATCGACTTCTGCACTGGCGTGGAAAAACTGGTCAGGCAATCAACGCTGCGTACCGAGTGCACGTATTGCGCCGCAAAGTTTAGCGGATCTGCAAACATGGCTGCGCAACAACCAAGGAAAAATGCGCTCTGTAGGCTCAGGACATTCCTTTACAGCACTCGTCCCAACCGATCATACCTTGATTAGTACGAGCTATATCCGCGGCGTGACTCAAGCCGTCGATAAAATCATGCAAGCCGATATCGCAGCAGGCACACAATTAAGCTCAGTTGGCCCGGCACTCAACGAGATGGGACAAGCCATGATCAACATGCCAGATGTTGATCGACAAACACTTGCCGGCGCGATTAGCACAGCTACCCACGGCACAGGCCGCGCGCTACAGTGTTTATCCGCCTATACAACTGAAATTGAATTACTCACTGCGAAGGGCGAGTTACTCACCTGCAATAACGACACTAATCACGATGTCTTTAAAGCAGCTCAGGTTGGTCTTGGAACAATTGGATTAATCACGCGCATTCGAATGCAAAACCGAGAGCCATTTAAACTCCGTCGATTAGCGCGCTGGCACAAATACGAAGAAGGTTTGGCGCAAGCCGAAGCATTTTCGAAAGCGCATCGAAACTTTGAGTTTTATGTCATTCCTTTTACGGGAATGATTTTAAGCGATGCCTTGGATGAAACAGACGAAGCAGTCACTGCCCGCGAAGAATTTGATGGCAATAATGGCTTGATGGATCTCAAACTAGCGCGTGATTATCTCGGCTGGAGCAACGAATTCAGAGAGCTCGTACTCGGCACGTACATGAAAACTCTAAGTGATGAGACAAACATTGATCATAGCCATCAAATTTACGCCACTGAACGTAACGTGCGTTTTAACGAAATGGAATATCATCTTCCGGTCGAGAATGGCCTCAAAGCGCTTGATGAAATAAAGCGCCTCATCGAATCTCAATTTCAGCAGGTCTTTTTCCCGTTTGAATGCCGTTTTGTAAAAGCTGACGATTGTTGGCTATCTCCGTTTTATAAGCGAGACAGTATATCTATTGCTGTACATCGTTATTTTGAAGAAGACCACTCCCCCTTATTTGCAGCCATTGAACCTATTTTTCAAAAGTACGGCGGGCGCCCACATTGGGGCAAGCTCAACACCTTTACGCCAGAACAATGTGCAAACGCATACGAGCGCTGGGAAGATTTTAAACAAGTGCGTCAGGCCCTAGATCCAGATGATCAGCTATTGAACCCCTATTTAAAAACAATGCTTAAAGCCTAAGTATTTATTGGCCATAAATTTGCTTCCACTGCCTCTGTAGTTTATTTTTAAACACTGAAATTGAATGTAGGCAACGGAGCCAAGAATGAGTCAAGACGCACCGCTGGTGGTTACGGACATCCATAAAAGTTTTAATAGCCACAAAGTATTAAAAGGTGTGTCATTAGAAGCCCAAAAAGGTGACGTCATTTCGATGATCGGTTCATCAGGTTCAGGCAAAAGTACCTTCCTTCGCTGCATCAATCTCTTAGAAATTCCTACCTCAGGTGATATCCAACTTCTCGGCGACACCGTCAAATTCAAAACCAATAAACGCGGCGAACGAATGCCAGCCGACACCAAGCAAGTCGAACAGATGCGTTCGAAGCTATCTATGGTATTTCAAGGTTTTAATTTGTGGTCTCACATGACAGTGCTAGAAAACATCATCGAAGCACCGATCAATGTATTAGGTATTCCTAAGAAACAAGCCATTGAACAAGCTACAGAGCTCTTAAACAAAGTAGGCATCTACGAGCGTCGCGACTACTATCCTAGTCAGATGTCTGGTGGCCAGCAGCAACGTGCAGCAATTGCTCGCGCATTAGCGATGGAACCAGAAGTACTGCTATTTGATGAGCCGACATCTGCACTCGACCCAGAACTCGTCGGTGAAGTATTAAAGGTCATGCGCAGCTTGGCTGAAGAGGGCCGCACCATGATTGTCGTGACACACGAAATGGCCTTCGCGCGCGATGTGTCGTCACAAGTTGTATTTTTGCATGACGGAAAAATTGAAGAGCAAGGAACACCTAAAAAAGTT
>NZ_LWGF01001321.1:0-813 GCF_001635355.1 Oleiphilus sp. HI0125 | reverse complement strand
TCTACTACGCGAACAAAACGTTACAAAAGCAGCTAACCACTTAGGTATTACGCAGCCAGCGATGAGTAATGGTCTAAAACGTCTTCGAAATTTGTTTAACGACCCTTTGCTTGTTCGAACAAGTGATGGCATGGCTCCCATCTGAACTCAAATCGCGCTTTACTCATCGCGTTATCATGAATCTGTGCGCCGGGATGACCTTTCGCGAGATCTGCGGCGTGCGCCGAGATCTTATAAGTAATCAAGCCTTGTTTTACATCCTCTTTATTAGGTAAGCCCAAGTGTTCTTTTGGCGTCACGTAACACAGCATTGCACATCCATACCAACCAATAAGCGCTGCACCTATACCAGAAGTGAAATGATCATATCCTGGAGCGATGTCAGTCGTCAGTGGCCCCAAAGTATAGAAAGGCGCTTCACCACAGTGCTCCAATTGTTCTTCCATGTTTTCTTTAATCATATGCATTGGCACGTGTCCGGGGCCTTCAATAAAGGTTTGAACGTCGTGTTTCCATGCAATCTTTGTTAATTCGCCCAAGGTACGAAGTTCAGAGAACTGGGCTTCATCATTTGCATCGGCAATTGACCCCGGACGTAAGCCATCGCCTAATGAGAAACAAACATCATAGGCTTTCATGATTGCGCAAATTTCCTCGAAATGGGTATAGAGGAAGTTTTCTTTATGATGAGCCAAACACCACTTCGCCATAATCGAACCACCGCGACTAACGATTCCCGTTACGCGTTTTGCAGTCATCGGAACATAACGAAGCAATACGCCGGCATGGATCGTAAAATAATCAACGCCCTGC
>NZ_LWGF01001320.1:0-980 GCF_001635355.1 Oleiphilus sp. HI0125 | reverse complement strand
CCGTGTAACATACTTTTGCAAGTTATAAACAATTCTAAGTCATTCAGCGGACTACTGCATGGATGCGAAAAATGCCGCCTTTTCCGTGACAAAATTAGTTTTTCAAATTTATCTACGACCTCAGGAATACTTGCCTTTAAAATTTGATAGCTTTCATCCACAAAATTTGAAGGAAGCGCATCTTCAAGACCCAAGAACTCCAATGCTCTCGCATTGATAATTTCGATCTCTTTTTGGTGTGAAATAACAATAATTCCAAACGGCACCGCACCCACAATGCTTGACAATTGCTGCCTTAACGTAGATGTTTGATTTAAATTAGCATGCATATTTCCCTCGAACCACTAGCAGTGTCGCATCATCATCATCAAGAGCAGACAAATCAAAAAGAGATCTCGTTTGTTGATCAAGTGATGTATTACGTTCCATGTTCAAAATATTGGGTAAACTAATGCCATCGGAATGTATTAGAACCGTAGTTTCAGTTCGTCTTGGAAAGACCTCAACCAGCGAACCATTGGTAACCACCTCACCGTTCAATAAAAAAGGACTTGGATCAATCGGCTTCCTTTGGATAACCTCAGAGCCAACATAAAGCCCAATATTTCCGCATCTAATCACTTCAAACCGGTCAGGAAATACTTTCATCAACAACGTTTGCGATAAATACTTCCCGTTGTTTTCCCTGAGTGCAAGCTGACATTTTTGTAGCAGAGTATCAAGCGAATCCATGTAATTACTTTCAACAACCGTCTTAAATATTGACGCATAAGACGAAGATTGGGCACCAAATTCTCTAAAGTCTGACAAAGCTACCAGCAGATTTTCTGCATGAAAGGGCTTAATTATGTATTGATCATGATTGAAAAAAGCGTCCACCGCAGGGAAAGATTTTACCGAGACTTCGGTATCATCAAGCACAGGTTTCAAAAAATGTCTAAGCGTAATGGAGGTGCCGGTCAGGTCACTCTTATTAAATA
>NZ_LWGF01001319.1:0-788 GCF_001635355.1 Oleiphilus sp. HI0125 | reverse complement strand
TTAGGAACTTAGTTTTGGATAAAAAACTTCTGGCGATCCTCGCATGCCCAATTTGTAAAGGCGAACTAAAATATGACCGTGATGCGTCAGAGCTCATCTGCAAAGCGGATGGCTTAGCTTTTCCTATTCGCGATGGCATTCCTGTGATGCTTGAGAACGAAGCCCGCACTCTCACGACAGATGAAAAACTAAGCAAAGACTAATCTGGAAATCCGATGCAACCTTATTCCGTGATTATCCCCGCGCGCTTTGCTTCGCAACGACTTCCTGGAAAGCCTCTTATAGATATCGCGGGCAAACCAATGATTCGACACGTTTACGAGCAAGTGAAAGATCTAGGTGCGCAGCGCATTATCGTTGCAACTGATAATACGGATATCGAAGGAGCCTGCTTAGACTTCGGCGCAGATGTGGTGATGACATCTCCTGATCATCCATCTGGTACGGACCGCTTGGAAGAAGTTGTTCGTGAACTTGATATGGATGATGATGAAATAATCGTCAATGTTCAGGGCGATGAACCGTTGATTCCTGCAGCACTCATTGAGCAAGTTGCTCAGAATTTGAGTGCACATCCTGAGGCTGGTATTGCAACGCTTTGCGAGAGAATTCTAGATTTAGATACGGTATTGAATCCGAATGCAGTAAAGGTTGTATTTGATGAACATGGTTTCGCGTCTTATTTTAGTCGCGCACCGATTCCTTATGCGCGCGATGCATTGAGCGAAAAACCGCCGCGCTTATCTTCGACAGCTGAGTATTTTCGTCATATTGGAATGTATGCTTAC
>NZ_LWGF01001318.1:0-1317 GCF_001635355.1 Oleiphilus sp. HI0125 | reverse complement strand
ACTAAGCCCTTACTTTCTAATATCTGGCGCTCGATAACTTCAGCGAGGCCAATACCGCCGCCGTTTTTCCCCGCCAATGACACAGAAATCTGGGAGTCGAACATTTCTTGATAGAATTCGCTCTCATTACTAGAAAGAATATTGCCTTCTGACAAGCCCTTATTCGCCTCTCGCATTGATTTGAGCATCATTGAAATAAACAAGGACTCAAACTGCTCGGCAACTGCTTTGATACCCTCTCGTGTATCTTTAGTTGAGGCAGACTTTAGCCCCTGCAGCGCAGATAAATCGTTGTAGTTGGAGACGTCTGGCGTTTGGATCATTAGATCACCACCAAATCCGCTTTCAGTGCGCCAGCTTGTTTGAGCGCTTCTAGCACCGCCATGATATCGCCAGGTGCTGCTCCTACACGGTTAACAGCTTGTACAATCTCACTAAGCGTGGTCGCAGGACCAAACTCAAACATGCGGCCTTTTTCTTGTTCAGCACTGACATCTGAACGCGGCACAACGACTGTTTGGCCGTCCGAAAATGGATTAGGTTGGCTGACTTCAGCTTGCTCGTTGATCGTCACCGTCAAACTGCCATGGGTTACAGCGGCAGGAAGTACTTTTACATTTTGCCCAACAACGATGGTTCCAGTTCGCGAATTAATAATGACTTTTGCGGCAGCCTCACCTGGCTCAACATTCAGATTTTCTAGCATTGCGAGATACGACACGCGCTGCGCTGAGTCCCTCGGAGCACGCACACGAATTGATGTGCCGTCTTGCGCATAGGCTGTGTCCGGACCAAGCATATCGTTGATTTGCTGCGAGACGTTCATGGCCGTTGTAAAGTCAGGCTGATGCAAATTAAATGTGATCGTATCGCCTTGGCTAAACGGACTCGCAATACCGCGCTCTACCGTCGCACCATTTGGTATACGCCCCACACTTGGAACATTCACCGTAATCGATGAACCATCGCTACCATCTGCACCAAAACCACCAACGACCAAACTGCCCTGCGACATGGCATAAATTCGACCATCGGCACCTTTAAGCGGTGTCATTAGCAAAGACCCGCCACGTAGGCTCTTCGAATCACCGAGGCTTGATACCGTGACATCAATGCGTTGGCCAGGTTTGGCGAACGCGGGCAAATCCGCATGCACGGCAACCGCTGCAATATTCTTCGCTTTTGGATCAACACCAGGTGGAATCGTGATACCAAATTGATTCATCAAATTACGGAATGTTTGGCTCGTAAATGGGGTTTTATCACCCGTGCCATCTAAACCAACAACGAGACCATAACCGATCAATTGGTTGCTTC
>NZ_LWGF01001317.1:0-931 GCF_001635355.1 Oleiphilus sp. HI0125 | reverse complement strand
TCGAGCCATGAAACTCGGTGCTGACAGTGTGTTTAGAGATCAAATCTCTAAATTGAAAAACGAAGGTACTTATATTGTCGCTGTTGATGTTGATGGAAAAACATTTAAGCGACGGTTTGAACAAACAGTGACCTTGCGTCCTCCATTTGATTTTGAATTGTCTGTGGTTGGGGGTGAGCAACCCATGCATAGGCTAGTGGTTAGCGCTTTATCGACTGATATATTGTTGGAAGAGACTAGTGTGTTTGCAAAGGTGAAATCTCCTGATGGTAATAGCTTAATCAAAGCTGTCGAACGAATTGGAGATGAAGCGCGCTGGGCGATCAATATCATGCCCGAAGCGGGTGATGGCGTTTATAAGTTGGCGGTGAAAGTGAGAGGCGTCAATGAAGCTGGGGAGCCTATTAATTTAAAACCTAAAGTATTCGAAGTGGCTTTCCCTATTCCAATGGGCGAAGCGAATAAAATCATCGCAGTTGAAGAAGAAGCTGTCGAGCCGGTTGAAGGGCTTGATGAGCCAGGCGAGACTGTCGAACCTGAGCAGAGCATTGCACCAGACTTGAGTGAAGAATCAACTAAATTGGCTGATTTTACGCATGGTATGGAGGATGAAAAAAGTAATGAAATGCTGTGGGCGGCTATTGCAGCGGGTGTCGCATCGATTGTCGCATTACTCGGTACCTTGATTTACTTCGTGCGTAAGAAAAAAGCAGCGCAAGAGCCGGAAGAAGAAATTATCTCTGATGAAGTGATGGACGAGTTAAACGACACTTCTGCAGAAGAATTGTCATTTGAGCCAGAACCAGAACCAGAGCCAGAGCCAGAGCCAGAGCCAGAGCCAGAGCCAGAGCAAGAGCCAGAGCCAGAGCCAGAGCCAGAGCCGGAGCCAGAGCCGGAGCCAGAGCCNGAGCCAGAGGCAGAGCCAGAGCCA
>NZ_LWGF01001316.1:0-1037 GCF_001635355.1 Oleiphilus sp. HI0125 | reverse complement strand
TTGCTAAACAGTTGTTTCACTGCGCGTGTAAGAAGCAGTGCTTTGCGTTCAGCGGTGGCTTGAATGTCTTTTGCCTGCTCTGGTTGCTCGTTCAGAACTTTTTTGATGATCGCTTGGTAGGCCTGATCAACGTCGAGGTCGTTGGCAACCTGTTTCAATTGGCCTACAGCGGTGAGGTAGGGAACAATAAAACGGGTAGTGGGGCGCGCATTGATATTGTTGCCAATAAACCAATTCACTAAGCCGTAATGGAACTCAAGGTTCGTAGATAGATCTTTGCCCTCGAGTTTCGTTACGCGTAAGGTTTCAGCCATTTTCTGATAGCTATCAAGACGTGCATCGCCAACCGTTAGTAGCAACGCAACGTTAGAGTCATATGCGCCAGCTAAGTGGTAGCTCATGAAAACATTAGTATCAGGGTTGTGCCGACTAATACCTTGGTCATCACGAATTTCTCCTTCGAGAGGGTCCGACCAATATTTGATGATGCCCCCAGCATGTGGTGCTAGTGCGTCATTGGTAGCGTTCAAACGTGCTTCGACTGATGCATTGAAACGTGGAACACGTTCTGGTTTTGGAAGGCGTTTGCCATGCGTTGCTAAAAGCACCATCGCTTCGACGAGAGACTTCACGATGAAGCTTTCTTCCTCGTTATCAGGGTTGGTGAAACGCAAGCTATAGCAGAGTTCTGTGACGCGATGTTCTACCTGAATACGCGTGTTCATCTCCATGAAGAAGTGCTTGTCTCGATCAACAATACATTCGAAGGTTGATACGTTATCAAGCCCAACTGCTTCGCCAAAACGTTCGGCTTCTTGTTCCATTGCTTCGAGCGTCAGTATGTCTTGGCTGAGTACTTTCACTTCAGAATCGCGACCATCTTTTACGGCCTGCGCTAATGCATTCTGTAAGTCTTCGGTGGTTACAGAAACTTCGAGAAGCTTTTGCTCATGCATCTGTAAAGAGCAATCGCGGCCGCCTAAGGCTAGCGTCCATTCGCCGTTACCAATTACTTGGATTTCTTGGTGGCGAGTCGT
>NZ_LWGF01001315.1:0-762 GCF_001635355.1 Oleiphilus sp. HI0125 | reverse complement strand
GCTGATCATGAAACCTTTGGCTGGATTATCTTCTGTATAGTGTTAGCGCCTCTATTTTTTATCGCTCGTCGGTTTGAACTATTCCCAGAGCAAAAGGAGCCTAGTAAACAAGCACCTTCTATCAAAAAAATAGCGCTTACATTCGCCCTTTTAATGCTAACACCTGTTTTAAGCTTCGCTCTAAATAGCGCAATGAAAGTACCAACTATTATTTCGGGCTCTCAATTAAGCTATACACCAGCAAAACCGGACACAAACATTCCAAAACTTCCAAACGCAAAAATCTTGCTGCAGAAGAAAGCAAACAATTACGTGCAAAACATCCAGCTTTATAGAGTACTCAACTGGAAAGAAGAGAGCAAAGAGAACCTTGTACCCTATTGGCCATCGCCATTTGCTCAATCGAACTGGCTAGTCGAATCTCGAAACGTCATTACAGCAGATACGCAACAATTTCAGTATGTTGGACTTAAACATAAGTTACGAGGTTATCGAGTATGTCTTGCATATCGTTATCAGGTGGGTCAACAAGCAGCGCTCTCATATAAAAAAGCGAAGCTATTGCAAATCCCCGCAATACTGACGGGAACCAATTATTTTGAAGCGCAACTCGCAATCACCAACGCAAAAGACTGTGCTGCAACCGAGCCCTCAATGATTAATGCCCTCACTGAATTGAATACACCACTCATCGAAGTAAAAGGTTCATAAGATGTGCGGTATCACTGGCTTTTTCGTACAAGCTAATAAAACTGAATTCAC
>NZ_LWGF01001314.1:0-1081 GCF_001635355.1 Oleiphilus sp. HI0125 | reverse complement strand
ATGGTTACTTACCGGAGCTAAGTGTGCTTTTATTTTGTCGATTGAGCCGACTGTACTTTTAAGGCTTCGCCTTAGGTACATTATTACCCGTTTTTTATCTTGCCGCTTCCACGCGGCCGACGGGTTAAGGGACTTGTAGTGACAAGCCCCTTAACAATCCCAAACAGCCCCTGCTCTCGGGGGCCTTCGGCTACTCTCTAGGCTTAATTAAAATCGGCACTGCGGAACTCGCCTTCGGCTCAAACAGCCCTCGCTTAATCCGATTTTAATTGGCGGCCTTTCGACTCTCTCGAAGGGGTTTGACCCTTCGTTAAAATTCAGTTTTATCAGAGTTTCGATATAACAAATCGACTCATAAAATTTACTCAGATCCCGAGTCAAGCTCAAGATGACAGCAGAAATATAAAAGTTTTATAAACTACCCACGGCGGCGGCGCCGAGTGCTATTTGGTAGAAAATCTGGCTCAAGTCACGCCATAGTACTAACTGGTCTAACTTGTCTGCATCTAGTGGCACGACAACGGTGTCGCCCGGTTCCATTTGCGCATCGTTACTTGCAAACCAATGACCGCTATCAGGTAGTTGTACACCACCATTTGCTTTAATAATGTAAATACGATCTTCGTCTGCTTTATCTGTTGTACCACCGCTACGCTCAATGTAATCGGTGTAATCAAGCTTTGGCTCAAACACTTGCGAAATAGGCAGTTGTACTTCACCAATAATCGTTACGCTATTTTTGCGTGATGGAATGGTCAACGCATCGCCGTTTTGCAATGGAATACTATAGTCTGGGTCTTCGGCTAACACTTTACGAAGATCAACCACTAAACGTCCAAGCGCTGGCGTTTGCTGTAATTGTGTAAGTAGTTCCTGCGCCTTACCGATATCACCACTACGACGCGATGCGTCTTTTTCAACAAGCTGTGCTTTTGCAATGTCTTCTGCCAAACGGCGCTGCATTTCTTGCAGACGTTTCTCTTGCTGTTCTTTTAACTCGATACGCGTAAACACTGCACCTGGCACATATGCATAGTTAGTCACACCACCTGCACGTTTCAGCACATCGCGGAGCTCGTCA
>NZ_LWGF01001313.1:0-939 GCF_001635355.1 Oleiphilus sp. HI0125 | reverse complement strand
AGATGAAGTCTACGGGCGAAGTTATGGGTGTTGGTGAAACCTTCGATGAGGCGTTTGCTAAAGGTTTTATCGCGACAGGTGAAACACTTCCTGCATCAGGTAAGGCATTCTTGAGTGTTCGTGACGTAGACAAAGAAGGTGTTGTTGAACTTGCGAAACTTCTTGTTGAGGGTGGCTTTAGCTTAGTTGCAACGCGTGGTACTGCTCAGGCAATTGAGGAAGCAGGCATGGAAGTTAGTGTTGTGAATAAAGTGCGTGAAGGTCGTCCACACGTTGTTGACGTAATTAAGAATGAAGATATTTCTTTGATCGTCAATACTACGGAAGGGCGTCAAGCAATCAAAGACTCTTCGCATATCCGTCAATCTGCGTTGCAGAAGAAGATTGCTTACAGTACTACTTTGTGGGGTGGTGAAGCGATCGCGCGTGCGATTCGTTTTGGCTCAAATGAAAAAGTGCGTCGCTTGCAGGATTTGCACTAAAGCAAGGCTATACTGATTAGCAGGATATAAAGCAAATTATAGGAAAACTATGAATCGTATTCCGATGACAGTGCAAGGCGAAGCCGCCTTGCGCGAAGAATTAGTTCAATTAAAAACCGTAGAACGTCCTCGTGTTATTGAGGCGATCGCTGATGCCCGTGAGCATGGCGATTTGAAAGAAAATGCTGAGTACCATGCAGCGCGTGAGCAGCAGAGCTTTATTGAAGGACGCATTCAAGAAATTGAAGGTAAGCTTTCTAATGCGCAGGTGATTGACGTTGCGGCAATTGAGCCTTCAGGAAAAGTAATTTTTGGCTCAACGGTAACGTTGTTGAAAATCGACGATGACTCAGAAGTGAAGTATCAAATCGTTGGCGAAGATGAGGCGGATATTAAGCTTGGCAAGATTTCTGTTTCTTCACCGATCGCTCGTGCCTTGATTGGCAAGAACGAAGGC
>NZ_LWGF01001312.1:0-830 GCF_001635355.1 Oleiphilus sp. HI0125 | reverse complement strand
ACAAATTATCGATAGCGAACCAACCCCACTATATACATATCAGGGCACGGCATCCGCCATCCCATAATCATCTAACGCAATGCTTCTTCTGGCCTCTGCTATAGTTAATCTAGCGAGGCCAAGGCTAACTAAGAGGAAGAATTGCGTGTCGACCCCATCCATTGCCCATACCATTAATGAATTCATGAGCCTTAGTGAGTTACTAGATGACGCTTACTGGGAAGCCTCATCGATCACAGACAAAGACTTCATTTACGATATACACAGCATGTTCTTGTTAGAGATTGGCGAACTTAATAAGCTCAGCATACAAGACCATCACTACCCCTATGAATTTATCACTGAAGGAATTCGTCGCATCGTGCCGAAGGTAGAGGAGCTAGAACAACGTTTAAGCAACTTAATTCCGAGAACAAAAACGCTCATAGATATGCGCGACATCCTGTCGAATATTTTGGTAATCCTGGAAGCTCAAAACGAGTTTTAGAGGAATCTTTGGTGGAGGACAGAGATGGCAATGAAACCCTCGGCCCTCCACACAAACCAAATTACATGGCGACCATCATTGGCCATGTATAGTGATCAACTAATAACGCAACAAACAACAGCATCAAATAAGTGATCGAGAATTTAAAAGTATTGATCGCATCATGCTTATGATGATTTCGAATCATGCGCACAGACCACTGAATAAAGCGCAAGCCAAGTAACACTGCAGAAACTAAATAAATCTCTCCGCACATACCCGTCAAGTACGGAAGAATAGTTACTAACAACAAGATCACGCTGTATAGCAAAATGTGCAACTTAGTGTATGACTCTCCATGCGT
>NZ_LWGF01001311.1:0-15933 GCF_001635355.1 Oleiphilus sp. HI0125 | reverse complement strand
AACTTTCCGTTTTTTACTTCGTATACTTCGCATTACTTGGAGTGATGGCGCCTTATCTAGGGCTGTTTTTAGAAAGTGAAGGATTTTCAGCTGCAGAAATCGGTCAGCTGACGGGCTTGTTGATGGCGACGAAAGTGATTGCTCCTAATGTTTGGGGTTTGATCGCAGATCGCACACAAAAGCGTTTGTTGCTAATAAGACTCGGTGCATTTTTAACGCTGGTCTCTTACCTCGGATTTTTCTTTGCTGAAAGCTTTTGGTATTACGCATTGATGATTATTGCGTTCAGCTTTTTTTGGAATGCCATCTTGGCGCAGTTTGAAGTTATTACCTTACATAACCTGGGTGCTGATGTTGATCGCTACAGTTTGGTCAGAGTCTGGGGCTCTATTGGTTTTGTTGTTGTGGTTATTGCGCTTGGATATATTTTTGAAGAACGCGGGGTTGGGCTATTTCCCATAGCGCTGTTAATTATTATGTCGGGTATCGCGTTATCTACGTGTATGCGCTTTGATGAGCCAGTGGCACAACAAGGCCATGAGATATCTCATTCTCTGAGTGAAGATCTGACGCGCAATCGCGCTTACTTATTTTTCGTAATTTGCTTTTTGCTTCAGTTTTCACATGCGGCTTATTACTCCTACTTTAGTTTGTATATGGAGCAACTCGGTTATGACAAGCTGAGCATTGGTATTTTTTGGGCCTTGGGAGTTATTGCCGAAGTTGCGCTGTTTTTTGTTATGCACCATTGGCATCGTAAACATGCAGTGCCTCTGATTATGGGCATCGCTCTTTTATTTAGCGCACTGCGATGGGCGATGATAGCTGGAGCAAGCGAGTATGTTCTTGTGCTCGTTATTGCACAGTTGCTTCATGCTTTTTCATTTGGTGCTATGCATGCGGTTTCTATCCGTTTTGTGCATGAGCATTTTCACGCCAAGAACCAAGGAAGGGCGCAAGCTTTATATAGCAGTCTTGGATTTGGTTTAGGTGGCTTTGTTGGTGCTTTTGTCATTGCTGCGTTGGTTGAAGAGTCAGGTTACGCAAATCTTTTTTGGATTAGTTCACTGATTGTGTGTTTTGCCCTTTTCGTTTTGAGCCTTTTTTGGACTTCTTTCGTACGAGATCACAAAGTTCGGTAAGCGATTGAAAAAAAAATTTTTTAAATTGGGCGAATATCAAAATTGTGTCTATGCTTTTTTTAATGGACTAAGTCTGCCGAGCGAATACTTGTTGTAGGCTGACTAAAACTATGAAAGATTTTCCTAGCCTTTTTTACCCCTGCTCAGGTTAGAAAAGTACTACGTCGCAAGTATTGCGACTGAAATTACGGAGTAGCGTTCGATGACAAAAAAAATACAGTTGTCGCGACAAATGCGTAAGATGCCATTGGCTCTTGCTGTTGCGGCTGCATTCTCTACACCAACTTCTGCTGTTCAGTTCTACATTGGTGATTATGAAGCCAGTATTGATACCACCTTGTCTGCAGGTGCGAGTTGGCGTTTAGAAGATCCCCATCCATACAATATTGGTTTGGGAAATGGTTTTTATGGCCAGAGTGCAAACTCTTCAAATGCGAAATACGAAGCATTAGGTGCCTCGATTAACAGTGATGATGGTAACCTGAACTTCGAGAAAGGCGATACCTTCTCTGAAACGATTAAAGGCAGTACTGATTTTTTAATTCAAGGCGATAGCGTTGGTGCTTTTGCGAGAGTGCGTTATTGGTATGATTTCGTGCTTGAGGACGAGAAGTTCGCGAATGATGGTGTGAACCCTACGCGTACTTTGAGTAAAGACGGTCAAGATAATGCATCCGATATAGAGCTAATGGATGCGTATATTTTTGCTGACTTCTATTTGGGTGAAATGCCTTTAAGCGTTAAAGCGGGTAAGCAAGTTGTGAGCTGGGGTGAATCGACCTTCATTATCAACGGTATTAACGTGATCAATCCAGTCGATTTACCAGCATTTAGAGCGCCGGGTGCAGAAATCAAAGATGCCTTATTGCCTGTAAATATGTTGTATTCGTCGTTAGGTTTGACTGAAAACGTTAGTCTAGAAGCGTTTGTCCAATTGGAATATGAAAAGACACGCATTGACGATTGTGGCACGTTCTTCTCAAGCGTTGACTACGTTGCAGACGGTTGTGGTCCGGTATACGCAGTAAACCAATTGCCACAAAGTGAAAACCAACTAAGCAATCTGACTATTGAGCGTGACGGCGATATTCTACCTCCAGACAATGATCAGTTCGGTGCCGCTGTGCGCTGGTATGTTCCAGAATTGAATGATACTGAATTTGGTTTTTATTACATTCAATATCATAGTCGTTTTCCTAACGTGAGTGGTAGAGCAGCGAACGCTGTTGGTGATTTTTCTAGTGCCGCATACCAGATTGAATACGCGGAAGATATTAAACTTTATGGTATTAGCTTCAATACAACCACCCCGGGCGGTGTGTCGTTAAGCGGTGAATATAGTTTTAAAGAAGACATGCCATTGCAGTTTAATTCACAGGATCTTCTCTTCGGTGCAATCGGTGACCCATACTCTCCGGTATTCCAAACTCGTGTTACCGATACAAATGGTAATGGGGTAAAAGATCCGGCTGATTTCGCCACACTTGCGGGACAATCCACACAAGGTTTTGACCGGTATAATGTGTCGCAGCTCCAATTTACAGGTATTTCATTTATTGACCAAGTTCTGGGTGCAAGCCGCTTGGCGTTAGTGGGAGAGATTGGCGGTACATATGTGCATGATTTGCCAGACGTGAATGAGGTTCGTTATGGTCGCTACGATCAAGCCGGGTTCGGTTTAACTGGTGATTGGGGTTTAGGTGCTGGTGGTGGTCTAGCGAACTGCCAGTCAAAGATTCCGCAAGGTATTTGTGATACCGAAGGTTATACAACAGACTTCTCTTGGGGATATCGAGCGCGTGCGGCATTAACATATAATGACGTCTTCGCTGGTGTGAACTTAACGCCAACGCTCTCTTATTCTCACGATGTAGATGGTTATGCTCCGGCTCCAGGTGCGAACTTTATTGAAGGTCGTCAAACCATTGGACTTTCAGTTGCAGCCGACTACCTTAATCAATATCAAGCGAAGTTAGGTTATACAACATACTTCGGAAATACTCGTTTGAACCCGCTAAGTGATCGTGACAACGTATCTCTCAGTGTTTCTTATTCTTTCTAAGTTAATCGCTAGTCTGGACGCAACCGGATTTAACGAGGTTATATTTAATGAGACTTAAAAAATCTTTATTAGCAGTTGGTATTATGTCAGCTGCAATTGCTAGCTCCTCAGCGTTTGCAAAGGAGCTCGGTGGTGATCTAACACCAATTGGTGCAGAAAAAGCCGGCAATGCTGACGGCTCGATTCCTGCATGGACAGGTGGTTTAACGACACCTCCTGCGGGATACACAGCTGGCGGCGATTATGTTGACCCTTTTGCTGATGAAAAGCCTTTGTTCGTGATCTCAAAAGCGAATGTTGGCGAATATGCGGATAAGTTGAGTGAAGGCCAAAAGGCGATGCTCAACAATTACGACACCTATACCATCCCTGTCTATACATCTCATCGTACAGCAGCATATACGGATGATGTAGTTGAGTATGCGAAAGCGAATGCCGCAAACGCTCAACTGATTAAAGATGGTAACGCACTTTCTAATGTGCAAGGTGTTGTTCCATTTCCAATTCCAGATAGTGCTTTAGAAATTATTTGGAACCATATTTTGCGTGCACGTGGTGGTAGTTTTGAGCGTAACTCTGTTCAAGTGACTCCTACTGCCGGTGGTACTTATCAACCAGTAAAATTCTATGAAGAGTTTTCTGAACGTCATGATTTGAGAGACTTTGCTGAGAACAAAGACGATAACGTTATGTTTTACTTCAAGCAGGTCGTTACGGCGCCAGCTCGTTTAGCAGGCAACGTTTTGCTTGTGCACGAGACCATCGATCAGGTTGCTGAACCGCGTCGTGCTTGGATATATAACTCTGGTCAGCGTCGTGTTCGTCGTGCTCCTCAGGTGGCGTATGACGGTCCGGGTACAGCAGCTGATGGACTTCGCACATCTGATGGTTTTGATATGTACAACGGTGCACCAGATCGATACAACTGGGAGCTTCTAGGCAAGAAGGAAATGTACATTCCTCGCAACTCTTTCAAGCTAGATGATAAGTCCCTGACATATGGAGATATTGTTAAGCCTGGTCACCTCAATAGCGATTATGCGCGTTATGAATTAGCTCGTGTTTGGGTTGTTGAGGGTACCTTGAAAGAAGGTGAGCGTCATATCTACTCCAAGCGTACTTTTTACATAAATGAAGATACTTGGGGTATTGCTGTTGCTGATCATTATGATGGTCGTGGCGACTTATGGCGTCATGCCGAAGCGCATAGTAAGCCTTTCTATGATCGCAGCATTACGCTAACTACTATTGAGTCTGTACACGACTTATTATCTGGTCGTTACATAGCGAATGGTATGGTCAACGAAGAGCCAAGCCGCTATAACTTCGACAAGACCTTTGCAAGCAAAGACTTTACATCTGCTGCATTGCGTCGCTCAGCGCGTCGTTAACACGTAGCCAAAGATAAAAAAACCGGATCGTTTTGGCGATCCGGTTTTTTTATACGCGAATGAAAGTTATAAGCATGTCAGTTTCTTTCTTTCCTATTGGATAACTCGGCGATACTTTACTTGTCTCTTCTATGCTTGGGCTCTTTGTCTTACTTCAAGCATTCATACGTCCCGATCATTTGTCTGTAGCTGATCGTTTTAGACAGCTCTATATGTCTCAAACCTTTGTTTCATGACGGCGGTGCTGGACAAGATTATTCATATGATCTCTGCTATTTAGGGGGCGTGAGCTCGATAAGATACATTGTTAATAGACTCACATTGTATGTATTAAAATGGGATTGATGGTTGAATTACTTGGTGCTGATATGAAAAGACCCAGCGAAGGCTAGGTCTATTTCTTAACTAATTTTTGTAAGGCCTTATCGGTTTTGCTCTTAATCCTTAGTATTCGTGCTGAGCTTTTAATTTTGCGATATGTTGATCTTTCTCGATCCATAGCTCATTAACCCAGGCTTGGAACTCAGCCTTGAATTCAGCATCGCTAGTATAGTCTTTACCTAAAAACTGCTTTGGAATGTCGACTTTTCGAATATCCACTACCACTCTGCTGACCTTTCCACAAAACATATCCCAGATATTTTTTGGGCTATTTGGGTATAGCACTGTCACGTCTAGCATGGTGTGCATTACTTCACCCATGCTTCCTAATACGAAAGCGGCGCCACCCGCTTTGGGCTTTAATAGGTGTTCAAAAGGTGAATCTTGTTTTGCGTGCTTTTCGGGTGTTAGGCGGGTGCCTTCCATAAAGTTGAATACAGATACCGGCGTATATTTAAACTTTTCGCATGCTGCTCTCGTTACTTCTAAGTCTTTGCCCGCTAGTTCAGGGTTCTTTTTAATCTGCGCTGGCGTTGATCGCTTCATAAATGGGAAATCGAGCGCCCACCAACATAATCCAAGCAGTGGAACCCAAATAAGTTCTTGCTTAAGGAAGAACTTAAGCATTGGAATTTTTCGGTTAAATACTTTCTGAACGACAGGAATGTCGGCCCAAGACTGATGATTACAATTAACAAGATACCATTCGTCCTTGCTTAGCCCATCTAGCCCCGTTACATGCCAGTCCATTTTTAGGAATAAAGTGAATAGGCTGCTGTTTACTCCAATCCAAAAGGTAGCGATTTGGATCGCGATTTTTGTGCAAATTTTGCTAAGAAATGAAAGTGGCAAAATAAATTTTAGAAGTGCCACCGACATTAAGAATGGGAAACACACAATGGTATTAAGAATAATGATCAGAACGATCAATACGCCGCGAACAACTCCGGGTAAAAAACTGAACATCGGATGCCTCTTCTTTTATTTTTAGCGCAGTCTAGCGATCCGAGAAATCTGAATCAACCGCTGTAAGGTGAAGAAGCTGTTATGGAATGATTTGTTCCGCTTTGTCGGCAGCCTTTTGTTTGTTTTCGTCCGTGATATGGCCTGCGAGCGCTGAGATTGCAGCAATCATCACGCCTAAATCATCGGTATAGCCTAGTACGGGTGTAAGATCAGGGATGCCATCGATAAAACTAATGAAATAGGCCAGAGCCCCAGTGATAACGCCTTTGCACCACGTAGGTGTTTTGGGGTCGCGCATGGTGTAGTAGAGTAGCAGCGCTTTTTCGATGGTTTCGCGACCTGCAGATTTATAAGCGCGTTTCAGCTTATCCCGAAACGCTTCTTTGGTGATCGCTGGTGGTTTGCTCATGCGCTAATTGTCGAAGGTCGGACTAAGATCTTGGTCTAACTGTGCGAACACTAGTCCAAGAGCATTATCCTGTAGCCAGAGCAAATTGATTAATTTGACTGTCTTGCCTGTCGCGCCATCTTCTCTTGCCGCGAAACCTCGCAGTGTTAACGCATCCCCACCGATATTGAAGACTATCTCTACTTGGCCTTTGTCGAGTGAGCATGATGCACTGTTATAGTTGGTCGTGCTTGAAATAACTGGCATTGAAAGCGTGCCGCTGCTGCTCAGGTCATGCTCGACCGATACCGATTGCAAACCGAGAGTTGCCCTGCAGCCGCTGCCGTCCTCTTCTAAACTTAAGCGCGATTCATTTACATTTGCTAGACGATGCTTATCTGCATCCATATAGAAATAATTTCCACTCAATGTGAAATCAAGAGGCGTGCTGCTTAGGGTGATATCATCGTTACGAGCCTTAGTGGCGATGATAAGGCTGCGTGATGCGCTGTTGTTTGATGTGTCGCGGGTTGTGAAAGCTAAGTGCTGGCCATTTTCAGTCATATGCCCAATTGCTCGGTCAGAGCCTGTTCCCAGAGTAAGCAATCCAAAAGTATCGAGAGTGCCGCTGCCGCCTTCGTAGAGATCTAGGCTCCGGCTACCGCTCAAACCTCCAGTCTGTTGTTGTGCTGCGCTAAAGACCATGTCTTTATCTCGCGCTAATTCCCACGTGCGATAAAAATCGCTTGGTGAATTAGGTTGGCTCTCTGATACGCTTCTTCCGCTCAAACTCCACTCTTTTAATTGTGCTGTAACCTGAACTGGCTTTCGAGCTGTGTCGAGCGTATTGGTATCCATTGCAATGCCAAATTCAATAACGTCATAGTCTCCTGTGATAACATCTTCACTCACTGTTTCCGGAGTTCTTAAACCATGAAGCTCCCAAGAGAAATAACGTAGTTTTTCAGCAATATCACCACGTTCAAATTCTTGAGTGGCGCTGTCCTGAGTGACGTCATAAATGCTTGCAAAGCCATAACCTGCACCGGTGAGCCAAGTAGGGCTATCACCGTAATCAACCGGCGGCTCAAAGTCTAGCTCCGTTAAAATAGTATTAGGCTCTTGTTCATTGACGCGATAGAGTTTGTAGTACACAGGGTTGTAGTCGTAACCATATAACAGACTGCCCCCAGTGTTGCGTTCGGTCACGATTTGAGCAATTGCACGGTCATTCAAAAAGAAACCTTGTGTGCTTAAATGTGTCCCGTTAACGAGCGTACTTTCATTCTGGTCTGAAGAAGTTAAAAAGCTATAGCGATTCTCCGGACGGCTCGGTTCTGTAGTAGCGGTGACATTCGTTGTTTTGAAGCGAAGTGTAGACATTCTCATTGGAATATTTGGTAGCACTTCATCGTAACGATAGTCTAGGTAAAAAGAGTTATTGATGAGTTGCGGAAAAGCTTGGCTGTCGTCACCACTTTCAAGGTTGGTGCTTAGTGTTAAAAGTTTGTTGTAACGCGAGTCGTTGTCGATATCTTCAATAAATCCCATGCCAAAAATGACGGAGTTGAAAATCAGACTTGGTCTGAGTCGATTTTGAATGTCGCCATTTAAGATGTCTGGGTCTAGCACCGTGTCATAAGATTCACGTACAGTACCTTTAGCGATAGGGGAGTCTTCGCGAATGATTTCACCAACGGCTGTATCAATATGAATCATTAAATCCGACTCGCCTCGCAACAAAGCGAGGACTTCATCTGCTTCTTGGGCTGGTTGAATTAAATCGTCGTATTCATAAATTCTTGCAGTATCAGAAATAAATGAAAGCAGACGCGATTTCGCACGGTGTTGCGTTTCACAATCAGGATTGACGCCAGAGCATGGTCGATGTTTGTTTAATTCATCGCGAGAGTTGATCTTGTCGAAGAAACGCTCAACAGCCAGATGAGTGCCGAAACTTACAGTAATCGATTGGTCTTCGCTTTCTACGCGACGTAATGGAGCATAAAGTATGTCGCCATTTTGATATTCAACCCTCACCACATGATCAATTTGGGGTTCGAAATTGGTTTCAAATTCTAACTTACAGCCCGGCGCGTCTGGTTTCCCAAATCCAGCTCGTTTTACTGAGGCGTAGTCCGGAAAACTTGATGACACATTAAATTCCGTCATGTCAAAGTCGAGCCGAACAACAGAGATATTTCCACACGGAATGTTATCGTCCACCAAAATAGGTGCAGTGTTCGATGAGAACCCGCGTTGATGCATTCTGGCAGTGCCTTCAACAGTAATTGCAGCAGTTACTACATCTCTTGCAGGGTCGGTAGAGGGTTTATTAAAGGTGGGGCCGCCGCCTCCGCCTGGACCGGCAATACCACACGCGTTCAGAGTGAGAAAGGATGATAGAAGAAGAGCGTACCGTACAGTTTTAGATGACATACGAAGACAACAGAATTCTGACTAAATACAAAGATTGATCATAGCACGCGGCGAAAGGTTTGCGCTTGAACTTGTCGTGTTTTTTTAATTTAGCTTATTGTTATCTCGGGCTCGTTTTGTTGTGAGGCTGAAAAGTCATCTGTGCTTTCAAACCAAAACTCTAACTCATTAATTGCTTGAATGGTTTGTTGTGTTTTTAGCAATACGATATTGGCGGGCTCTTCAGTTTTGATGGCGATTTCTGCCTGCTTTACTGCGTGTCTTAACTTTGGGGTGCCACAAAGTAAGCTCAAACCATGCAGTTTATGCACGTAATGTCCAAGTTGTTCCGTGTCGTTATTCTCCATTGCCATTTCCAAGTCCGAACGAGTGCTGGGCAATACGGCGATTAGATTATTGGTAAAGTCTTTCGCGAGTTCCGAATTGTTATTGCAGAGGTAAACCGCTTCATTCCAATTGAAAGCTTGTATTTCAGCGGAAACTTTCGGTTCATCTTGCACCGGGTTTTCAATCGCGAGTTCGGGCAGATACTTTTTAATGGTCTCAGCGAGTTTTTGCTCGTTTAAAGGTTTGGTCAATAGATCTACAAAACCTTGCTCAATGAATGCATCCTTTTCATTTGGTAGGGCAAAAGCAGTCAGGGCTATGATTTGGTTGTGATCGTAATAATTACTAAGGGTTTTGATACGCTTCATGCCTTCAATGCCATCCATGTCCGGCATTTGAATATCCATCAGAATAAGTGGGTAATATTGCTTCTTACATAAATCGATTGCTTGCTCAGCACTATTGGCTAAATCAATATCAATGCCCATTTCTTTTACGAGCGCCTTAACCAGGCTCAAGTTCATTTCATTGTCATCGACGGCCAGAATCGTCGCATTATTCGCAAAATGAGGCAGAGCATATTCCTCGGCATGGTCTGAGGTAATGCCTTTGTTTAAAGCCGATACTAAACTTTGCGATAAATTCGTGTAGGTAGCGGGCTTTGTCATATGCACGCTAATCTGTCGCAGTATTTTATAGTCGTAATGTAATAGCGATGGGGTATAGGTAAGAATGTTGATGTCTAAGGCATTTACACATTTAAAAGCTTGGTAAATACATTCTTCTTCGAGTTCTTTATCGCTTAATGAGATAAGAGCGAAGCGATTAGTTTGTGTGTCGTTCTTTCCGTCTTGCTCAATTGCTGAAATCAGCTCTTTCAATGTATCGAACTGTTGGTAGGGAATGTTCAAATAATTGAGCGTATGAATGATATTTTGCTTAGAGTGATGATGCGGTTCGTATAAATAACAAGATTGATTTTCGAGCTTAGGATGCGTGGCTTTCGGATTCTGCACAACAGGATTTTCGATTGGCAGGGTAAACCAGAACGTAGACCCTTTATCTAATTCACTCTCAACACGAATCGTTCCACCCATTTCGTGCACTAAGCCTCTGCAAATACTAAGGCCTAGTCCCGTTCCGCCGAATTGACGCGCGGTTGAGGCATCCGCTTGAGAAAACGCTGAGAAAATAGATGACTTTTCTTCCTCTGATAAACCTAGACCTGTATCGCTTATCGCTATTTTTAAATTGTCGGTCTCTTCTTTTAAGCTGTCATCGAGCATCACTCGAACAATGATTTCGCCCGTCTCGGTAAATTTGATGGCGTTATTGACGAGGTTAGCAATGATTTGTTTGATGCGCAGCGAGTCGCCATCAAGCATTCCAGGAACGTCGTCATAATATAGGTAATTCAGTTCCAGACCTTTGTTATGGGCTGACGGAGCCAGCATCACGACAACGTCTTCAATCAGCTCATAAAGCGAAATCGATTCTTTTTCTAATGCGATACGGCCTGCTTCAACTTTCGAAAAGTCGAGTATGTCGTTAATGGTGCTGAGCAATACTTCAGATGACTTTTGAATAGCGCGTAAATTGCCCATTTGCTGCATGTCGAGAGGGCTGCGCATTAGTATTTTTGAGAACCCTATAATGCTGTTAAGCGGAGTGCGAATTTCGTGACTCATATTGGCCAAGAATTCTGTTTTTGCCTTGTTTGCTTTGATCGCTTTTTTACGCGCTAGATCGAGTTCGACGTTCTGAATTTCGATGGTTTCGAGCGTTTCTCGTAAGTCTTGCGTGTTTTGTTCAATTTCTTCACGCACATCATTTTTATAACGATAGATTTGACTGCTAATTTCAGTTAGCAATTGCTCATGATCGTGGAGATCTTCTGATTCAAGCTGAGGAAAAATGGGAGACGATGACCCTTTGTTTGCAGAGATCAGAGCCTCTTTAATACGAGCAATGACATGTCGAACTTGCTGTAGTAAATACTTCGCCATAAGGATTGATATCAAGCTAGAAAAGATAAAAATAATTACCGCAGTTTTGATGACCTTTTCTTGTTGAGCTTGCAGGCTCGTCCGATCAACTAAGGCAATCAGCCACGATTGTTGTGGTTCGCCACTAGCGCTCTGCATTGGTAGCGTTTCGATGTATACGGCTAGGTTCCCGAGGCTAATGATCTGTGTGCCTGTATTAGGGAATCTATTTGGATTAATAGGCGGAGTGCTGTCATCGCCGACGTGCGCGATAACTGCTCGTTCTTCATTAATCAAAGTGAGATGGCTGACTTCGGGCGATAATAAGAGGTTTTTTAGTTGATCTTGGTAGTAGGTACGGTCGTATTGCTGTCGAGATGAAATTGCAATCTTTGTACTGAATATCAGCTGATATATTGAATTTTCATAGCTGCTTTGGCGGTGCTCAAGTGCCCTGTGTGCGACAAAAAATGTGATCGCTAATGACGCTGTCACCAAGCAAATGCTGGTGGTTAAAAGTATGCGTGACTTAATATTCAGAGAGTTCATGCCCACATCACTACCACGATAGTGTTGAATTATTATTTATTGCCCCGATCTTACCACGCATTGTGATTGCGTAAGGTGTATGATTGCGCATTATTTTTGGCTGTGACCCTAAGAGATAAGGATATGAGCTTTCCAACCATTGAAGACTACGTCGGTGAAACGCCTTTGGTACGACTTCAGCGTTTAGCGGGAAATACGTCCAATACGATTTTATTAAAGCTAGAAGGTAATAACCCTGCAGGATCTGTGAAAGACCGTCCCGCACTGAGCATGATTCAACGCGCTGAAGAACGCGGTGATATAAAGCCTGGCGATACCTTAATTGAAGCGACGAGTGGCAATACTGGAATCGCGCTTGCTATGGCTGCGGCAATCAAGGGTTACAAGATGATTTTGATCATGCCGGACAACGCGACAGAAGAACGAAAAGCTTCAATGTCTGCTTATGGCGCGACTTTGATTCCTGTAACCTCAGAAGAGGGCATGGAAGGCGCGCGTGATCTTGCATTAAGAATGCAAGCTGAGGGCAAGGGCTTAGTGCTCAATCAGTTTGGCAACTTAGATAACCCGCTTGCGCACTATCAAGGCACAGGGCCTGAGATCTGGCGTCAAAGTGAAGGAAAAATTACGCACTTTGTTAGTTCTATGGGAACTACGGGCACGATTATGGGCTGCTCACGTTACTTCAAAGAGCAGAATCCAGATATTCAGATTATTGGCCTACAGCCTGAAGACGAAGCATCGATCCCCGGTATTCGTCGTTGGCCAAAAGAGTACTTGCCAACTATTTTTGACGAGACGCGTGTCGATCGCATTGTTGATATGGGGCAGCAAGAAGCCGAAGACACAATGCGCCTGCTTGCTGAGAAGGAAGGCATCTTTTGCGGGGTCTCTTCCGGTGGCTCTGTTGCAGCGGCATTGCAACTAAATCAAGAACTTGAAAATGCGGTAATTGTCGCCATTATTTGTGACCGAGGTGACCGCTATCTCTCTTCAGGCGTGTTTGCGAAATAGACAGCCTGCAATTAATTACTTAGAAGACTGAACATATTATGGCGAGAAGACGCAGAAAAAAGCTTCCTGTAGATCCAATTGAATGTGACATTACTGGAGGCTTAAGTCATGAAGGGCGCGGGATTGCCAAATTAGACGGAAAAACTCAGTTTGTTGATGCGGCATTACCAGGAGAGAAAGTCTCTGCGGTATATGTCGAAAAGCGCGGCAAATTCGATGAGTTGAAAACAGTAGAAGTACTCAGCGCCTCAGCGGAGCGTGTTGAACCTCCTTGTGCACACGCCGAGATTTGCGGCGGTTGTAGTTTGCAGCACATGGAGACCGATGCTCAGATCAAGTTCAAAGAGAATACACTGCGTCAGCACTTTGAACATTTCGGAAATCTTGAGCCGAAACAATGGATTGAACCTATGACCGGTCCAACGACTGGTTATCGCGGCAAAGCACGCCTAGGTGCGCGATTTGTAGCGAAAAAAGACACGGTATTGGTTGGTTTTAGAGAGAAGCGTAATAGTTTCTTAGCCGACATTCAGCAGTGTGAAGTGCTTAACCCGATTGTTGGTCACCGATTAATGGATTTGCGAGCACTCGTGGCAAGTTTGTCGGTATACAAAGAATTGCCGCAGTTTGAGGTTGCCTTAGGTGAAGATGCGAGTGCGCTAGTCGTGCGACACATGGCGCCTTTAACCGAGGAAGATACCGTTAAGCTGATACAGTTTGGCCGAGATAATGCATTCCATATTTACTTGCAGCCTAAAGGCGTTGATACCGTACACCGTATTTGGCCGGAGTCTGAAGGCAAAGACGAAGATCGCTTGCACTACACCTTAACGACGCCTGATGAGCAAGAAGTGAAGTTGGCGTTTCATCCTATGGACTTTACGCAGGTTAATGCCGATATCAATAAGCAAATGGTGCGTCGCGCACTAGAATGGCTCGATGTTCAGAAAGATGAGCGTGTTTTAGATTTGTTCTGTGGTTTAGGAAACTTCACCGTGCCGCTCGCCACGCAAGGTAAAGAGGTTGTGGGCGTTGAAGGCGACGATGCAATGGTTGTACGTGGCAAGGAAAATGCTTTACTTAACGATCTTGATAACCTGCGCTTCTATGGTGCCAATTTACAGGCGGACTTCACGAAAGAAGAATGGGCGCATGAAGGCTTTGATAAGATTCTTATCGATCCACCGCGCTCGGGTGCTTTGGAAGTCTGTCAGTATCTCACCAAGTTTGGTGCGAAAAAGATCGTGTACGTCTCGTGTAACCCCGCAACCCTTGCACGCGACGCAGGCGTAATTGTTGAAAATGGATATCGTTTGGTGAATGCAGGTGTTATGGATATGTTCCCGCATACATCACACGTCGAGTCGATCGCGCTGTTTGTGAAAGACTAGTCGATACGAATTAATAAAAACTTATGGATGTCGCATGGTAAAAGTTCGCGAAGATTACATCGCAGATTTATCACCTGAACAAGGGATCGAGCAATGGCTCGAGAACTTGCAGAGTGATACGAATCTGAATGAGATCGAGCGCGTGCGTGAAGCTTGCCATGCCGCTCTAGAGTACAGTAAAACGCCGTCGCACGAAGAACGTTACTGGAGTAACTCCAATCACGACACCTTCATGATTGGCATAGAAATGGCGCAAATTTTGGCGGAACTCGATTTGGACGAGCACGCGATTATTGCCGCCATTCTCTATCGAGCGTTTCGAGAAGAAAAAGCCTCGCTCGAGGAAATTCGCAAAGGCTTCGGTAAAGAAGTCGCGCAGTTGATTGATGGTGTCTCGCAAATGGCTGCCATCTCTTCAACGCATCAACCTTTCAAAGGTTCAATTCTTGGTCAGAACCAAGGTCAGATCGATAACGTGCGTAAAATGCTTGTCACGATGATCGATGACGTGCGCGTTGTATTGATTAAGTTAGCCGAAAGAACTTGCGCGATTCGATCCGTGAAAGATGCAACACCAGACAAACGTCAGCGTATTGCCCGAGAAGTATTTGATATTTACGCGCCACTCGCACATCGCTTAGGCATCGGTTACATCAAGTGGGAACTGGAAGACTTAAGTTTTCGATATTTGCATGAAAGTGCCTACAAAAAAATTGCGAAGTTATTGGATGAGAAACGCATTGCACGTGACGACTTTATTGTTGATGTGACAGCTACCATTGAGCGTGAATTAGAAAACGCGCATATCGAAGGTGATGTGGCTGGTCGAAGTAAACACATTTACAGCATTTGGCGAAAAATGCGCCGTAAGAATCTCGATTTTTCTGAGATTTATGATATTCGCGCCTTCCGTATATTGGTTCCTAAAGTCGCAGACTGTTATGCGGCACTTGGCGTCGTGCACTCGCTTTGGCGACACATTCCTTATGAATTTGATGATTACATAGCGAACCCGAAAGAAAACGGATATCGCTCATTACACACCGCTGTGGTAGGTCCTGGCGGTAAGGTCATGGAAATTCAGATCCGTACTCAAGAGATGCATGACGAAGCCGAGTTAGGTGTCTGTGCGCATTATCGTTACAAGGGAACTGACGTTAAATCAGGGTCGACTGGCTACGAAGACAAAATTAATTGGTTGCGCCAAGTTCTAGAGTGGCAAGAAGAAGTCGGTGATGTTTCAGAAATAGCGCAGCACTTAAGCGCTGATGTCAACGCCGATCGTGTGTATGTGTTTACACCAAAGGGGCATGTCGTCGATTTGCCAAACGGTGCAACACCCGTTGATTTGGCGTATCGCGTTCATACCGATGTAGGTCATGCTTGTCGCGGTGCAAAAGTGAATGGTCGTATTGTTCCGCTTACGTACCCTTTAAGAACTGGCGAACAAGTAGAGATTCTAACCTCCAACAATCCAGCGCCAAGTCGAGACTGGTTGAACCCGAGCCTCGGGTATATTCAAACGTCTCGATCCCGTGCCAAAGTCGTTCATTGGTTTAAGCAACAAGATCGTGACCATAATATCCAAGATGGCCGCGCCATTCTCGAAGATGAATTAAAACGCCTATCTATTGGTGATCTAGCCTTTAAAGATTTAGCGCAAGAAACCAAATTTGATAATGCGGATGATATGTTTGCTGCGATTGGCGCCGGTGATTTAAAACCAACGCAAGTTGCGCATGCGGCACAACGTTTATTGGCGCCAGAAGAACAGCAACTCAAGTTGAAGTTCGAGCCCAAGCAACGTCGTCAGCAAACGAAAGCAGATGATGATATTCAGATCCGTGGTGTTGGTCGCTTGCTGACGACCATGGCAAATTGCTGTAATCCCGTGCCAG
>NZ_LWGF01001310.1:0-4875 GCF_001635355.1 Oleiphilus sp. HI0125 | reverse complement strand
ATGTCGTTCCCTCACCTTCTTTTGATTTGATATCAATCGATCCTCGATGCTTTTCAACAATCACCGAATACACAATATTGAGGCCTTACCCTGTTCCTTTGCCAACAACCTTAGTCGTAAAAAATGGTTCAAAAACTTTTTCTTGGTTTTCTTTTGAAATTCCGCAGCCATTGTCTGTCACTTTTAGCGTTAAGACTTTTCCTTCTGTTTTTGCAGACACGAGGATACGCCCAAGCCCTGCACTGTTTTCTTTTACTCGTCGCTCTTCAATGGCATGCGCTGCATTCACCACTAAATTCAAAATAACCTGATTAAACTCATCGAGAATCAAAGAAATAGGGCCGACATGCGGGTCAACATCCAAGTCTAAATCCGCGACATACTTCCACTCATTTCGGCAAATAGTGATGGTTGATTCCAAGGCTTCTAGCAAATCCACTTGTGAGAATTCACCGTCACTTGCATGTGAAAAAGATTTCATTGCGCGAACGATTTTCGTGACATGGCCTAAGCCTTCTGCCGACTGATCAATCGACTTTGGAATTTCTTCGCGAATAAAGTCGAACTTGGCTTTTTTGAGCATTTTTTCGAGCTCTTGGACTTGTTCCTTGCTGTTGTCATCACAACAATTCGCGACCACTAGCCGATACATCTCAGTCGCCTGCATGACATGCCCAACCGCTTTTTTCAAAAAGCTCATATTGTCGGAGACATATTGGATTGGCGTATTAATCTCGTGTGCGATACCGGCGGCAAGTTGACCGATAGACTCAAGTTTTTGCGCTTGTCTCAGTTGTTGCTCCATCTGCGTCCGTACCGTGATATCGCGAATCATCGAAACGTAATGGATACTCTCATCGAAGTACAAACGCGAAAAAACCGCCTCATAATAACGTGGGCCATCATCGTTGTAGGTCGAAAACTCGAGCGTTAAACCACTGACGCCTTTTGCGAGATTTGAATGCTCCCAGTCTTGGAGCTCTTCGAGACTACCAATCTCAGGCATCAATTGAACGATATGCTTTTGTTCTAAGGGGCTGTGCTGCGCGCCAAAAAGGCGCTGAGCAGACACGTTATATGTCGTAACATTCCCATCACTATCCAAAACGAGCAAGGCATCAGCCAAGGCACTAATAACCGCATTCTCACGCTGTTCCGAAGCCATGGCTGCTTTTTGAGCTTGATCCAACTTCGTGCCGAGCATAAAAACGATGATCAAGGCTGTTAAGAACAGCAAGACATCGACAATCACAATCCAAGATAGCAAAGTGTGTTCGTGATCTGAATGGTCTGGGATGACGATAGAAGGATCGAGATAAAACTCGGTTGCGAGCATAGCGGTATAATGCATCCCCGAGACGGACAAACCGATCAGTACAGAGGCGACAAGTCGTTTTAACGTTGCACTACTCGTCTCATCGTTTTGCCAAACCCTCACATAAAGCGCCAAAAGCGCAAATACGTAAGCCATCACTATCGACAGAACAAACCACGTTGGGTCATAACGAAGAACAAAGTCCTCGTAATGCATGGCTTCCATACCAAGGTAATGCATCGCGCCAATGCCCAAGGCCAAGCATAGAGCCCCGACCTGCATAGAACGCAGATCGAAGCGACGAGCTGCATATAACCTCAGATAAAAGTAAGCACCAATACAAGCGGGTAGAACAGAGATAATTGTGATCACGACGCTCATGTGCATGTGATACGGCAGCTGAAACGCATACATTCCCGTAAAATGCATGGACCAAACACCTAAGCCCATTGTTCCAGAGGCTAGCGCTAGCCAAGCTGCACCCTTGTTATGGCTATGATCTGAGTCGGCATTATCTCGCCACAAACGCTCGATGATCATTAGCATCGCAAACGCTGCTGTTGCCGCAATAATCAACGAGAACAGTACGACTGAATAATCGTAGCTCCCCTCTGTTAGTACAAAACCCTTCTGCGAAAGGTCTTTAAACCGCCACACGCCGCTTTATCCTCAAGCAACAATTTGGCATGAATATAGTCGACAATCTGAGTTTTTCTTGCCTAGACAAAAGACCGCGGCAAGGCCTATTATCGACACAAGCGATATAGCAAAGCTGACGTCATTTATCGGAGCACATTTCTATGGCACGAAAATCACCGTTCGAAACTGCCTATATCAACGATCCTAAAATGGAACGTTGCTTTCAGCGTATTTTTGTTAAACAGAGACGATTTTGTTCACCTGATACTGGCAAACCCGAAGTCAGTAAATTACCGAGTTTTATCCTGATTGAAGGAGGATTTATGATCCTCCATGAAGAGGCTTTTCAAGAAGATCTCAAAGATGCGTGGAAGTCTTATGATCAAAGCGGTGATGATGACGAAAAACCCTAGAATAAACCACAGAATTCAAAAACCATACCTCCCGTATTTTGTTTATTATTTACACAAAAAAGCCGAACTTTAGACTATAGTTATTAGATGTTTTCATAATTGAAACTTAGCTAGGCGGTTCGTGTGGCCGCCGGTTACGGAGGAAATATCTACGTGTTTACCGTTGTATCTATCTCTGGCCCCATTTTTTATGTCGACAAGTTCGGACAGCACGTCCAACTAAGAATCGGAGACAAAGTTTCAGAAGACACTCTTCTAAACAGCCCTGACGGAAATCAGGTAGTGCTTCGTTCCCCTGCTGGCGATACCCTGAGCTTTATCGTCAAAGAGCCGCAACTAGTCAGCCATTTTTCCAACACGCTACCTGATCAATCACCAGATCAATTTGATCCTTCAATCAATTCCTCAGACAGCAGCATTAGCACGAGTATTCGTGCAGACGCCAAAGAATCATCTCAGAAAGTAGATATAGAAAACAAAGAAGACACGAAAAACGCGCAAGCTCAATCAGATGGGCATCACCACGATACACCGGCAGTTGTCGAAAGAACCAACTTAGAGATCGACAACGCTACAGACACATCTGTCTTCTCATCAAGAAGTCTCGCTTCATTCGGCTCCGAACAAGACGATGCCCTAAGCAACACAATCAACACGCAACACAATCAATTACTAGCAAATTCTTCTGTACACCAAGATCTGCCTATTTCAATTACTGGAGTTTTTGATGGTTCAGTAAGCGAAGACAACCAAGTTTCTGCAAGCGGCCAACTTTCAATTGCTGGCGGCCCAGGCTCTTTCGCTTCGCAAAGTTACCAAGGTCAATACGGTACTCTAACTATCGCACCATCAGGTCAATGGGAGTATCGCTTGAATTCTGGTGCAACAAACGTCGATGCACTGACTGACGGACAACTGGTTTCAGAGCACTTCGACATTCACGCACAAAACGCAGGTGGTGTTGATTTTGCACATGGCTTAGATATCGAAATTACTGGCACAAATGATACCGCCCAAATTACCGATGCAAAGGTCGGAGATGTCACAGAAGATTCGCAACTTAACGCGCATGGCCAGTTAACAATTAGCGACAAGGATGCCGGAGAAAATCACTTCAGCGCTGGAGATATTCAAGGCGCTTACGGCACACTCCACCTTAAGCAAGATGGAAGCTGGACATACAGCCTAGACAATCAGCATCCTGATATTCAGGCAATGAACGCGGGCAGCATGATGACAGACACACTCATTGTGCATGCAGCTGATGGCGAGCCTCATCGAATTAATATCCAAATTAACGGCAAAAATGATACAGCCGTCATCGGCGGTACAGACTCAAGCAATGTCACTGAAGAGAGCGTCTTACAAGCACAGGGACAGCTTACTATCCAAGATATCGACACTGGCGAGTCCTACTTTCAAGATGGAGACCTGCAAGGCCAATATGGCACCCTACATCTTCAAAAAGATGGTTCTTGGACCTATGACCTTAATAATCAAAACCCGACGGTACAAGCCCTAGGTCAAGGTAAACAGACTACCGACACCATTACCGTAACATCCGCCGACGGCACTAATCATGAAGTAAGAATCACCGTTCAAGGCACAAATGACTTTGCAGTTGTTACTGACTCAGGCGGCCACGGTGTAAAGGAGGACACTAACGTTCAAGGCAATGATCTTGTTGCGACGGGCCAGCTAGGCGTTACAGACACTGATAGTGGCGAAGCCTTCTTCCAAAAAGAAGCGATCACAGGGCAATATGGCACCTTCGCTATCGATAAAGATGGCAGCTGGCAGTTTACAGCAGACAACACTCAAGCCGCCATTCAGAGCCTTGCAGCCGGACAACACATCACCGACTCTGCGACAGTGACGACCGCCGATGGCACCAAGCACGACATTGTAGTGACCATAACCGGTACCACAGATCATCCACGAATACACATTCATCCTGCCGATGCGATCGGCACAACAATTGAAGATCAAACCCCCTCTTCGAGCGGCACCCTTTCGGCAATAGCGGTTGACCAGACTACTATATTGACCTGGTCACTTGACCACACCTCAGGAAAGTACGGATCAATATCAATCGATCCTCAAACCGGTCAATGGAGCTATGATTTAGGACAAGGGACAAGCAATCAGGCGCAACTTACGCAGGCCTTGCATGAAGGTGAAAAACACATCGAAATGTTTGTGGCGACCGTTACCGATTCACACGGTACAACCAGCACACAGGCTATCATCGTCCATGTTCAAGGCACCAATGATGCTCCAGTTTTAAATACGATTACCGCTCAAACAGCAAGAGAGGGTGATAGCACTAAGACCACAGGTGTGCTTACCGGCTCGGATATTGATACGAATGACCAACTTACCTTTAGTGCACCGAATGTAGATGGTTTTGTACTAAAGCAAGATGGTAGCTATAGCTTCGACCCAAGCCACGGTAGTTATAACCATTTGGCGCAAGGCGATGTACAAACCATCACCATCCCTGTGACA
>NZ_LWGF01001309.1:0-739 GCF_001635355.1 Oleiphilus sp. HI0125 | reverse complement strand
AAAGTGTTATATGCCAAGGCTGGCATCAATAGAATATCGATGTTTCCATTATTAAATTGTCCTGAAAACGTTGCGAGCGAGGTACCAACCGGTGAGGCGCCAGCTAAGCTCGACAACTGCAAAGCCTGAGGATCTTCGTTTAACACTGAAATTTTCTTGCCACTAAATTCAGCGACCGTGTCTATATTTTTATCATTCACAAAAGCAAACATGGATCCTACCGGAAACGAAGCCACAACTTCGTATTTACCGTTGGTCATCAATTTACCCGCTTTAGGATTCGCTAGAGTAACCAGTACACGATCCAATTCGTCGTCAGACAAAATGCCTCCGATAGCGTCAAGGCTGCCTGCGAACGGCACATAATTTCGTGAGAGTATCGCCGTTAGATGTACTGCATCGCATAAGCCCGCCTTGAAATCATTAGATGCCACTTTCTCATCGGTATAAGTGATGAATTCAAGATCAAGCCCCCATCCTAAAGCCTTTGGCTTAAGGTCGGAAAAGAACTCAACTACGGGCCCCGTTTTCCCTACAGGATCCCAAAGACAATATTTCTTTTTTTCGAGAGCAAAAGACTGCACTGAAAATAGTGCACAGAAGATAAAAATGGTCGTTTTGGTTGCAGTATTCATCACTAAACCGTGGCCTCTTATTCGTTATTATTTAATAGCGAGTGCCTTGGAATGCGTAGGTAACTGCATACAAATACCTATCAAAGCGCTTCTAAGCTACTCCT
>NZ_LWGF01001308.1:0-783 GCF_001635355.1 Oleiphilus sp. HI0125 | reverse complement strand
AGTGATCGAACCAGTCTTAGTAGAAGTGATACGTTCCTGAAGAACCCCCATCTCTTCTGCTAGTGTTGGCTGGTAACCTACCGCTGAAGGCATACGACCTAGAAGTGCTGATACTTCAGTACCTGCAAGTGTGTAACGGTAAATGTTGTCTACGAATAGTAGAACGTCTTTACCTTCGTCACGGAACTTCTCAGCCATCGTCAAACCAGTTAGCGCTACACGCAGACGGTTTCCTGGTGGCTCATTCATCTGGCCGTAAACCATTGCTACTTTAGAGTCTGTAGGAGTCTCTAAGTTAACAACGCCCGCTTCCTGCATCTCGTGGTAGAAGTCGTTACCCTCACGAGTACGCTCACCAACACCTGCGAATACTGAAAGACCAGAGTGCTTAAGTGCGATGTTGTTGATAAGTTCCATCATGTTAACGGTCTTACCAACACCGGCACCACCAAACAGACCAACTTTACCACCCTTAGCGAATGGACAAACTAAGTCGATTACTTTGATACCTGTTTCTAGAAGCTCTGCACTTGCCGCTTGCTCAGCGTAAGTAGGAGCTTTACGGTGAATAGGCATACGCTCTTGTTCACCGATTTCACCGCGCTCATCGATTGGTCGACCAAGTACGTCCATGATACGACCCAGTGTTTCAGTACCTACTGGTACGGAAATTGGAGCGCCAGTGTTTGCTACATTAAGGCCACGCTTAAGACCTTCTGTGCTACCCATTGCGATGGTACGAACGACACCATCACCTAGTTGCTGTTGAACTTCGAGAGTGGT
>NZ_LWGF01001307.1:0-1420 GCF_001635355.1 Oleiphilus sp. HI0125 | reverse complement strand
CAAGGTCAGAGTTCTAGCGTTGTATTGCAACAAAAACTAAAAGGCACAATGACCTTTAGTAACATCAAGCACAGCGCAAATTATGACAACTGGAAGGATGACCGAGACATCTACAAACAGCACATCAGCTTTGATGGCCAAGATGCAACGCTCGCATACAAAGCAAGCTACGCACGCGCTTCAGGCGATGATTTTCATTACATCATCCAACCAAACCTTGAACAACAGGTTCGAGATGAAGCCAATGCAAACAGCTTCAACGTATTGACCTACAACATTTGGGGTCTACTACCAGGTATTACTGCTGAAAACACCTACGATCGCTTCCACTCAATCGCACACATGGTAGTACCAGGTTATGACGCGATCGTATTCCAAGAAGCACATGATCTAGCGTCATCAAACTACTTCCGCGATCACATCAAAGGTGAATACCCTTACCTGACTGAGATTCCTTTCGAGCTTGGCCGCATTCTAAACGGCGGTATATTTATCGCATCTAAGTGGCCAATCGAAGTAGAAGACAACATTGTTTATCAAGCATGTATCCGCGAAGACTGCCTTGCATCAAAAGGTGCGGTTTACGCAAAAATCAATAAGCTTGGCAAAACGTACAACTTGTTCGGTACGCACGTTCGCGCCTATACAACACCTGAAGACATTGCGAATCGTTTTGAGCATCTAGCAGAACTGAAAGCATTCAAAGACAGCAAGCACATCCCTGCGAATGAGCCTGTTATCTATGCCGGCGACTTTAATGTCGACAAGGTAAACTTCCCGCAGGAGCGTGATGATTTGATGGCGGTTCTGGATGCGACAGAGCCAACAGCACTTGAAAACTACCCTTACTCGTACGGTGGCTCTATTAACGTGTATGCAGATGATCAATATGACGAGTACTTAGACTACGTGCTTTACTCAAATGAACACGTTACGCCAATCAGCTCTAGCAACACATTGCTACTTCCTCGTAGCATAGAATCTGAGCACTGGGGTCGTTGGGACTTATCAGACCACTTCCCTGTTAAAGGTGAGTTTGTCTACCCATAACAAGCAAGATTCTGTTATACCCTTACAAAGCGAACCAATTGGTTCGCTTTTTTTGTGACCTAATTTTCTATCTGAGCATTATTAATATTGTAACCAGCACTTTTGAGTTACCGTTTGAGCTCAAACAAAAATAGCAATGTTATCGTCGATCTATGTCTTTAGTATGCAACATTGAAGATCAGAAAGGCTTCGTAAAACAAAAAGCAGAAGCGCTCTCTCTGAACATTCAACAGCTAAAACCCATGATTAAGTTTTTAATCATGCAAGGCGTCGATTTGCCTAAATTACTTGAAGGCACCGGTATTGAGCAGCACCACCTTATCCATAGAGACATTTCAATTGATGCGTTCCAACATCAAAGACTATTATT
>NZ_LWGF01001306.1:0-2118 GCF_001635355.1 Oleiphilus sp. HI0125 | reverse complement strand
GACCAAACCCCATAGCCACCATGCGCGATTCTTCAATATTTTCGATCGCTAGAAGCTGTAAAAATGTCGTCGCCCTTAATGCAGAGAGCTCCCAATTATTCTGAAATTCACTATTTGAGACGCGCCGGTTATCAGTATGCCCCTCGATCAGAATGCCGTTTCCGCGATCACGCAATACACCCGCAATCTTTTTGATAACACCAAAAGCTTGCTCTGAAGGGATCACATCGCCACTTTCAAAAACGACGTTATCGCGTAGCGTTATCTCTACCCACTCATCAAGCAAAGTAACCGAAATCTTGTCTTCGTATATTAAGTCAGCAAAGCTATCTTCAAATTCGCCCGCTATCGACTCTAGTTGTTCATCATCAATATTGTCTTTGTTCGATTCGTAACGTTCATGACGACCTACAAGTAGAGGGTTCAGACCTTCGCTTTTGCTAAAACTTTCTGACTTATGGCTAATCTCACCAATTTGAATTGGTTCTAGACTTTTCTGACGGGTGTTGAAGACGCCCTCTAGCGTTTCTGATAGGACCTTATACTTCCCCTCATTAACCGAGGAGATCGAATACATCACAACGAAGAATGCGAACAAAAGCGTTATAAAATCTGCGTAGGATACTAACCAACGATCATGATTTTCATCTGCGGTAGTACGACGTTGTCGACGCATAGTCGTCCCCTAGACCTTGGCATGTTCGAGGTGTAAATACCCCTTAAGCTTCAGTTCCAAAGAACGAGGATTTTCACCTTCAGCGATCGATACCAATCCATCAATCACCATTTCATAATAGCGAGTTTGATGCTCTACCTTATGACGTATTTTGTTCGCAATCGGAAGAAATACTAAGTTAGCTAAACCCACTCCGTATATTGTTGCGACGAAGGCAGTCGCGATGCCAGCCCCCAATTGGCTTGGATCGGCAAGATTACTCATCACGTGAATCAGACCAAGCACAGCACCAATGATACCGATGGTCGGCGAGTATCCAGCCATCGAGTCATAGACTTTAGCCAAGTCTAAGTCCCGCTGCTCACGCGCAAGCATATCGACTTCTAGCACGCTTTGAATCGACTCAGGCTCAGCGCCGTCAACAAGGAGCTGAAGACCTTTTTTGCAGAAAGACTCGCGTTCTTTTGGGAGAACCGACTCCAAACCCAGCAAACCATCTTTGCGCGCACGAACACTCCACGACAGCAACTTATTAATACCGTCGTCAATTGATACATGAGGAGGAAAAAACACCCACTTTAAAGCCGAAGCGCTGCGCTTCAAGGTATGTGTAGGAGTTTGGACTAGAACAGCGGCAAGCGTGCCACCGATGACGATTAAAGCCGCTGGACCATTAATCAGAGAGTCGAACGTGCCGCCTTCAATCGCGTTACCGCCAAAGATCGCAACAAAAGCTAGTAATAGCCCTACGACACTCAGGTAATCCATTAGCTTAACCTATTTATTATTTGCTCACCGATTTCGTTAATATCAAGCGACCGATCACTGTAACCAGCTTTATCAACCACCATCGGCATTCCGTATACAACGCAAGATTCTTCTGTTTGAGTCCATACAGTCGAGCCGCCAGACTTCATTAGTCGGCACCCTTCTTTACCGTCTGAACCCATGCCTGTCAGAACAATCCCTAAAGCTTTACCAGGAAATGTCTTCGCCACTGAACCAAAGCTCAAATCAACTGATGGTTTGTACGTCAGCCTCTCATCGCCATCAAGCACAGATATAACCTTACGACCTGCTCTTTGACCAACAATCATTTGCTTGCCCCCTGGCGCCAAATAAGCTGTACCCGCTTCTAGATTATCGCCATCCACAGCTTGCTTTACTTTCACTTGGCTTAATCCATCCAAGCGCTCAGCAAAAGCAGGGGTAAATGTTGCCGGCATATGCTGAACAAGCAAAATAGGTACCGGAAAATTTTGAGGTAATTTAGTGACCACTTTTTGCAAAGCGACAGGACCACCGGTAGATGTACCGATAGCAACAATATCAACACTATGTCCTCTCCTAGAAGAGCCCGCAGCGTTAGAGTTAATGGATGTTGTAGGCGAAGTTGGCTTACTCGTTAAAGGACGACGCGTTGCCGCTTCGCTCCCTTTAGT
>NZ_LWGF01001305.1:0-525 GCF_001635355.1 Oleiphilus sp. HI0125 | reverse complement strand
TTACGCCCGGAAACTCTTGTTTGACGAAGATCAAATCAATTCGTTTAAACCAACGCAACTGGTGTCCGAAGTACCAAATACCAATTCCAAAAGAGATAAAGCGTGCAACGATAGTTGCACATGCTGCCCCCTCTATTCCCCACTCAAACCATTCAATGAAGATTGGACACAATATGATATTCACAATCGTTGCAATCAAAGATATCCACATCGATGCCTTGGCCATTGCTGCAGCGCGCAGGCCAGATGCGAAAATCATGGCTAAAACACCTAATGGGGATACCAGCAAAGTTAGCTGGAGATAGCTTGTTGCGTAATCAAAAGACGCTCCCTTGGCACCGAGAATGGATAAAATAAATGGCAACCCTAATAACAAGACTGACATCACGAGCAAACCAATGAGCAATCCCATCAACACAATAGATGTAAATAACTGATGCGCTGCGTGTTCTCCCGAGCGAGTCAATTTTTGACTCACCAGCACAGAAGTAGCGACCGATAAACCGATACCAATCGCAGACATGA
>NZ_LWGF01001304.1:0-1032 GCF_001635355.1 Oleiphilus sp. HI0125 | reverse complement strand
TTAAAAGATCAAAAGCTAAACACGAAAATCATGAATGTGCATAAAATAGTCAAAAAATTGTCCGCTTTGCACAATACTAGTTATGTTTAAGCTCACTAATACGGTCTCTTAGGGCTGCCGCACGCTCAAAATCTAAGGCCTTCGCGGCGGCGTACATTTCGTCCTCTAACGCCTTAATTGACTTCAGTTTAGAGCCGGAATCAGCGCCGTAGCTCCCACTTTCTTCAGCAACTTTTCTACCGCCAACCTTAACCCGCCCAGGAATTACGACCGCGCCCTCCATGATATCTCCAACAGATTTGTTGAGCGATTTGGGCGTCAAACCATTCTCTTTGTTGTACTCTTCTTGTTTTGCTCTTCGTCGCTCGGTTTCGTCCATAGCACGCTGCATTGAACCCGTCACACGATCTGCATACAAAATTGCTTTACCATTTATATTTCGCGCTGCCCGACCAATCGTTTGAATTAGCGATCTATCGGATCTTAGAAACCCCTCTTTGTCCGCATCTAAAATCGCGACAAGAGCTACTTCAGGCATATCCAAACCTTCCCGAAGCAAATTAANACCAATCAATACATCAAATACGCCCTTGCGTAAGTCTTGAATAATTTCGACTCTTTCTACGGTATCAATGTCGGAGTGTAAATATCGAACCTTAACGCCATGTTCCATTAGGTAATCCGTTAGATCTTCTGCCATCCGTTTGGTAAGCGTCGTAACAAGCACTCGATCACCTGCCTCAACAGATTTATGAATCTCCCCGAGCAAATCATCAACCTGCGTTGTAGCTGGACGAACCTCTAAAATTGGATCGAGAAGCCCTGTCGGCCGCACAACCTGTTCAACGACCTGCCCTGCATGCTCTTCTTCGTATTTCGCAGGCGTAGCCGAAACAAAAATTGTCTGTGGGCAGATTCTCTCCCATTCATCAAAGCGCATCGGTCGATTATCAAGAGCACTAGGTAAGCGAAAACCATATTCGACTAGAGTTTCTTTTCTAGATCGATCGCCTTTATACATTGCCCCAATCT
>NZ_LWGF01001303.1:0-905 GCF_001635355.1 Oleiphilus sp. HI0125 | reverse complement strand
TACGCCACCAGGCTGAGCAACAATTGGGAAAACATGACCCGGCTGGACGATATCTTGGGGTTTGCTATTTCGACCCACAGCAGTGCGAATAGTATGAGCACGATCCGCAGCAGAGATGCCCGTCGTTACACCTTCTGCCGCTTCAATCGAAACAGTAAAATTGGTAGAAAATTGTGCGTTATTTGCATGCGCCATCGGAGGCAAGCCAAAATAATCCGCACGATCTCTCGTCATCGTCATACAAATGAGACCACGCGCATGTGTCGCCATGAAATTAATATCTTCAGGACGCACTTGCTCTGCCGCAATAACGAGATCACCTTCGTTCTCTCGGTCCTCGTCATCCATCAGAATAACCATTTTACCTTGACGGATATCTTCAACTAGCTCTTCAACAGTGTTGAGCTTCATTCAACCTCCAAAGACCCAGCAAATTAAGCTAGGTGTGTTTCTATATCTTGTAACCGTTCTTTGCTAAAAACGCTTCATCAATCACCGACTTCGGCGATTGCTTTTCATCTGAAAAACTCAATAACCGCTCTGCATAGCGAGCCATAAGATCTACCTCTAAGTGCACATCTCGGCCAGTTGAATACTCAGGGATAATCGTATTCTGAGCGGTATGAGGAACAATATTGAGAGTAAATCCTTCATCCACCAAACCAGTCACTGTAAGACTAACTCCATCCACGGTAATTGAGCCTTTATTCGCGATATAGCGCGAAAGTTCCGATGAACAGTGAATGGTATAACGTAATGAGTCACCTTCTGAGCTGACAGCAACTATAGACCCTATTCCATCAACATGCCCACTGACTAAGTGGCCACCTAAACGGCGCGAAAGCGTAAGCGCTTTTTCAAGATTAACTCGATCACCGACTCGCATCGTTGCGAATCGTGTGTAA
>NZ_LWGF01001302.1:0-963 GCF_001635355.1 Oleiphilus sp. HI0125 | reverse complement strand
TGATGAGTACGGTATCTCCATACACATTGGAGCGTACGGTGAGTTTTCCGCTAATCGCAACTGGTGTTGCAGGTGTTGCTACAGGCGGAGCTGTTTTAGGTGTCTGCGTAGAAGCTGTTGATGGAACTTGATCAGCGAAGATTGGAGCGTCATCGGAATCACTGACTACGATGTTCTCATCAGTTTCAACCGAGCTTTCTGGTTCTGGTTTTTCTGACTCAAGTTCTGGTTCGACTAATTCTTCAGCAACTTGTGGTACTTCAGAAGTGCTCGCAGCATTAGTGTCGTGTAAATGAACGATACCTGCGCTTGCTAAGAGAAGGGCGAGTAAAAAATTGATGAACAATAAAGGTCTAATATCGACCATGAATGGGTCCTGTTTTAGCGTTTACACACTCGACTAACTCGAGACTACGTTTGTGTTTGGCTACGTCTAATGCATTGCTTTGGTTTGGCCAACAAAAATGAGTAGGTCTTTGTACTCCTCACATTAATTGGAGTCTAGACATAAAGTATTGATTTTGCTTGTTAACTGCGGGGTTTTGCTTGTTTTGTCACAAAACCATTGTTTTTGAGTGGTACGTATAAGCTTGGAGTTGAAGTTCGAAAAAATGTCACTATAAACGAATGCTAATAAGTCTCTGTCTCTTGCAAGATAAACACTTGCTTGTCACAGTGTTAATCTTCACAGCTTAATTCAATCAACAGTTCAGTCTGGCCAACCATAAGGTGTTAATGATCAATGAGCCACCCGCAATTTGAATTTGTAAGAAAACAACGTATTGAATCTCTCGCCGTAGATGCTGAAGAGTACGTGCACAAAGGCACCGGAGCACGACATTTACACTTTGCTTCAGAGAACGATGAGAATGTTTTCTTGGTAGGACTAAAGACTGTTCCGACTGACAATACAGGTGTGGCGCATATCCTTGAGCACACTGCATTGTGTGGTAGCGAAAAATA
>NZ_LWGF01001301.1:0-1213 GCF_001635355.1 Oleiphilus sp. HI0125 | reverse complement strand
AAAAAAAGGCTTTTATTAATTGCTAAATGCAACATTATACTCGGCATACTTGCTGCCTCTTACATGCTCTGGCATCAACAATATTCATATACAGGGTTACTACTACTCACTTACATTACCCTCGCTTTGAGTACTTACTTTTGGGCTTTGTCGAGCAACAACACGCTCAAACGCGAGTACGAAATTACGCGTAACAATCTGGCTATTGTTAATTCCCGAGAAAGCTGGAACGGCATTCTTAAAACCTTAACCAAGGATGCGTTTAACAAAAAGATTTCTGCGATCAGATCTAGCCTTAACGCTCTCAGCACTTCTGGTTCATCAAATCAACACGTTAAACGCCTAAACCATTCGTTAAACGAAATTTCAACGATCAGCCAAACCCTTCTGAGCGATCTTGATTGGTATGACAGCGAGAATCATATACAGGAGCAGACAAATTACTCGATACTTGAGCATGTCTCTTTGTTAACACATGAGCTCCAAACCACTTACAGTACAGCTAATATTAATTTGTTCTGTAGTCGCGACTTCGATATCGAGCTTGCGCCCGCCTTGCTAACAAGATTGATCACTAATATAACCAACAATGCAATACGTCATCGCAATAAAGTTACCGCCATCAGCATTGAGATACAGAAAGGAAGGACTCTGCTGATCAAGAATAAGGGACCACGTCTGCCAGCATCACTTAACGAACTCACTAGTGAAAACAGGCAAGGAAGCGTGCATGGAGAATACGGCTTAGGACTTAACGTTTGTAAAAATATTTGCATTGCGAACGGCATACTTTTCAATGCTACTTCCGAGAAAGGATTGGTTGTATTTCAAATGATATTTCCAGCCTTACAATCAAACATGAGTAGAGAACTTGCGGCTGAGAAGGTGGAACATGCTTAGCTCACGTAATGATTTTAAAAGTCGCCTGCTCAGCACCTTACGTAAATATTCTGATTTCACTCATTGGAACTACAACAGACAGCATAACGAAACTGGTATAGCACTATTAAGCATTGCGTTAATATGTGGTGCATTATTTGCGGCAGATGCCATTGCCCTAAATGACCCAAACTCCATCATGATCCAGCGAATCATCGCATTACCATGGATAGGAAGCTTCTTTCTTTTGCATCGCCTAAGACAAGAGAAGCTCTACTATGTGTTTGTTTGTGTTAGCCTCCTATATTCATCCTACGTATTCCTAACTTACACA
>NZ_LWGF01001300.1:0-1119 GCF_001635355.1 Oleiphilus sp. HI0125 | reverse complement strand
ACAGGTACTGTGCACGACCTTGAGTCCATCGAAACCAATATGGATGGCGAAGGTCCACAGATGAAAAGAGAAGAACGCGAAGATGTTGTAAATGGTCAAGACGATGTGGATGACCTTTTATCAAGCTTAGGGTTTTAGGAAGAATACAAAGGGGTTAGTGAATGAGCTTTGAGCCAGATGAAGAGATCTTGCAGGACTTTCTTGTTGAGTCTGGTGAGATTCTTGAGCAGTTATCTGAACAGCTCGTTGAACTAGAACAAAACCCTGAAGACCTAGATCTTCTCAATGCAATATTCCGTGGCTTTCATACCGTTAAAGGTGGGGCAGGGTTTCTTCAGTTAGAGGCCTTGGTCGATTGCTGTCATATTGCTGAAAATGTGTTTGATGTCTTGCGTAACGGTAAGAGAACCGTAGACGCCGAATTAATGGATGTGGTGCTTCGTGCACTTGATTCCGTTAATGTCATGTTTGATGAGGTTCGTTCTGGCGAACAACCGAGTCCTGCAGAACCTTCGCTATTAAAAGATTTAGAGCGCTTTGCATGTGAACAAGGCGCGGAGCCGGTGGCAGAGGAAGTACCTGAAGCTGCTCCGAATGAGCCAGCTCCACAAACTCCTTCAACAGATCAGCAAACAGCTGAAGAAGCAGCAAAAATCGTTGACCAGATCGCTTCAGCTGAGGGCGACATTACAGACGATGAATTTGAGATGTTGTTGGACGCGCTTGATGGCCCAACTTCAGCTCCAGCTCAAGAGACACCCGCCTCAACAAATGATGCTGCTCCATCACAAGATGCGCCTCCAGCAGGTGATTCTGATATTTCTGATGAAGAATTTGAAAGCCTCATAGGTGAGCTGCAAGAGCATAAAGTCGCGGATGCTCCAAGTGAGTCTCCGATTCCTTCTGAGCCAAAAGCAAATACGGCATCAGATGCTAGTGCTTCTGATGAAATCACCGATGACGAATTCGAAAAACTTCTTGATGAGCTTCATGGCGAAGGGAAGTTTGATCCTGCGAGCTCAGCAGCTTCTGATACTCCCGCAGCGAGTGCTGAACCTGAAAAACCTGAGACCAAAGAATCTGAGGCTTCTATATCATCAAATTCGGACATGATTACTG
>NZ_LWGF01001299.1:0-8182 GCF_001635355.1 Oleiphilus sp. HI0125 | reverse complement strand
ATAGAAAAGTTTTAAGATTTAACTTTAATTATTTGAAATATATAGAATTTGCTTAGATTTTAACAACTTGGCATCAAATTGATGCCAAGCCTTTTTCAAGATCTGCAATAACGTCATCGGCTGACTCTAAACCAACCGAAACACGTATTAGATTTTCGGTAATTCCAGCGCACGCCTTTTCTTCATCACTTAAACGACCATGCGTCGTTGTCGCAGGATGAGTAATTGTGGTTTTCGCATCACCCAAGTTAGCAGTCAACGACAAGAACTCAACGCCATCAATGACATTCCAAGCTTGCTCGCGACCACCTTTCACTCGAAATGAAAGCACACCACTTGCACCTTTCTGCTGACGTTTTGCCAACTCATAATAGGGATGAGATTCAAGACCAGCGTAAAATACTTGCTCTACTTGCGGCTGCTGCTCGAGCCAGCGAGCCACTTTAAGCGCATTCTCAGAGTGCGCCTTCATTCTGAGACTCAAAGTTTCCAAGCCTTTCAGGAACACCCATGCATTAAACGGACTCATCGCAGGGCCAGCAGAACGCATATAACCATGCACTTCCGCCATCAGCTCATTACTTCCCACAACAAGCCCGCCTAAGCAACGTCCCTGCCCGTCAATATATTTGGTCGCAGAGTGAATAATAATATCCGCCCCCATCGACAAAGGTTGTTGAAGCGCAGGCGTGCAGAAGCAGTTATCAACAATGAATAAACACTGCTGATCAAAGCTTTTCGAATCAATAATGCTTCGAAGTCGCTCTAAGTCGACCACTTCACATAAAGGGTTGGACGGCGTTTCGACAAATACAACTCTAGTATTTTGCTTCAGCCCGGACTCCCAAGCCTCATAATCAACTAGGTCAACAAACTCGACATCAACGCCGAATTTCGACATAAATTTTTCTAAGAAAACCGTTGTGGTTCCAAAAACGCTACGCGAACATAAAACATGATCGCCCTGCTTAAGAACAGCCATAAAGGTCGCCATAATTGCAGACATACCTGAGGCTGTTGCCACTGCACGCTCACCACCCTCTAAGGCAGCAATGCGCGTTTCTAGCATAGTAACGGTTGGATTTGTAAAGCGGGCATAAACATTTCCAGGAATATCACCTGAGAATCGCTGCGCGGCTTCTTCCGCGGAATTGAAAACAAAACTGGATGTTGGAAAAATAGCTTCGCTATGCTCAAGCTCAGGACTGCGAATCTGGCCAGAGCGAATCGCTAAGGTCTCCACCGATAAACCTTCAAGATTCGGTTCAGGGATGGTGGCCTTCAAATTCTTGCTTTTAGGCATTATGTATCTCTAGATTACTGGGCTAACCTGCGTTATGCAGGCTTAATTGCTCTTCACCCTCTAGTATACTTGCTTCTTGAGATTTACTGGCATCATTTCTACTTCTTTCCAAACGCTCTAGATAAGCGTCATCAATATCACCAGTCACATAGTTACCATCGAACACCGAGCAATCAAATTTAGTGATCTCAGGATTACCAGCACTCACCGCATCGACCAAATCATCTAGATCCTGATACAACAACCAATCTGCACCGATTATCTCAGCTATCTCGTCTACCGAACGATCATGTGCAATCAATTCGTTCGCCGCAGGCATATCAATACCATATACATTTGGATAACGCACAGGTGGCGCTGCTGACGCAAAATACACATTGCGCGCACCGGCATCACGTGCCATCTGGATAATTTCATTACACGTCGTACCACGAACAATAGAATCATCCACAAGCAATACGTTTTTGCCTTGGAATTCTGGACCAATCGGATTCAACTTTTGACGAACGGATTTTTTACGCTGACTTTGACCAGGCATAATAAAGGTACGCCCAATGTAACGATTTTTGATGAAACCTTCGCGATACTTCACACCCAGCTCATTCGCCATTTCCATCGCGCTCGTTCGGCTTGTATCAGGAATTGGAATAACGACGTCAATATCGTGATCAGGGCGAAGCTTAAGGACTTTCTTCGCTAAAGTAGAGCCCATTCTTAAACGCGCTTTGTATACAGAAATATCATCAATCATTGAATCAGGGCGCGCGAAATACACATGCTCAAAAATACAAGGCGTTAAGGTCGCACTTTCAGCGCAAAGCTCATTATGAAATGAACCATCGTTTTCAATATAGATCGCCTCACCCGGCTCAATATCACGAACTAATTCGAAGCCAGCAGCATCCAAGGCAACACTTTCAGAAGCGACCATATATTCTGTACCAAATTCTGTTTCTCTTTTACCAAAACAGGCTGGTCGAATGCCATTCGGATCTCTGAATGCAAGCACCCCATACCCAGTGATCATGGCAACCACGGCATAAGCGCCACGAGCACGTTTATGCACCTCTTTAACGGCTGCAAAAATTTCGACATGCGTTGGAATTAGCTTGCCTTGGTTTTGTAACTCATGCGCTAGAACATTTAAAAGCACTTCAGAGTCAGAAGTCGTATTGATATGACGAAGATCTGATTTAAGAACACCATCAGACAATTCGATGGTATTCGTTAAATTACCGTTGTGCGCAAGCGTAATACCGTAAGGCGAGTTCACATAGAAAGGTTGTGCTTCGGCTGAGCTAGAACTACCCGCAGTCGGATAACGAACATGCCCGATACCTACATTACCCTGTAATTGGCGCATGTGACGAGTACGAAAAACATCGCGCACGAGCCCGTTGTCTTTACGCAGAAAAAAACGGTCGTCCTGACAGGTAACGATGCCCGCGGCATCCTGGCCACGATGTTGAAGCACCGTCAGTGCATCAAAGAGAGTTTGGTTTACGTTAGACTTCCCCACGATGCCGACAATACCGCACATATCGCATTCCTCAGAATTTTGTATTCGCTATATAAGATGACAATTCATCGACCCCGGATCCAAAAACAGACCGAGTCCAATATTCAACCACTGTTAACTGCTCGATAACTACAGAATCTGACCACCAAGTTTCTTTAGACCAAGGCGTATAACGCACAATCGCGACAAGCGCTATACAGACCACAACACCTCTAGCCATCCCAAACACCATACCTAGAACGCGATCAAGCGTGCTCAAACCAGTCACTTTAATCAGCATCGAGACAAGATGACTAACGACAGCACCAACCAGCAAGGTCACAATAAAAAGGATTGCAAACGAGGCCGCTAATAACATAACGGGGTCAGCAATATGTGGAGACAACAAAGTTTGAGCTTGTGGCTGAAAACTTCTAGCCACGATAAAAGCAATCACCCAAGTAACCAGTGAAAGCGCTTCTTTAGTAAAACCACGAAGAATACTGATTAGGCTTGAGAAAAGAATTATCCCCAATAGAGCCCAATCCGCCCACATTAGCTCAAACACAAAGCCTCCGACAAAACCTTCTCTGTCAGATTCGGGCGCATCATAACAAACACCTTACTCATCCCCTATACAAGCCACAAAACAGTGACTATTTTTTTCTTAAATAACAGGCACTTATCCTAACCATACGGTCAAATTAAGCCTCAAAAAAGACAACCAAACTATTCACTTTAAATTGAGAATCCAGCTTTCTTTTTATTCTTATCGCTTCTTTCTTAGTGACGAATGGACCAGCAAATACACGAATAGCAGAGCCCGATTTCAAGGGCTTTGTATGCCCGTCAATACCGGCTTCACGAAGTCTATCTCGCAATTTAAACGCGTTTTCTTTATTCGAAAACGTGCCCAACTGAACCATCCAAACATTCTTATAAACTTTGGGCTTAGAGACTACTGAATACGAAGGCTCTTTACCTTTGGGAGTTGAGACAGAAACTGGCACTGACGCTTTCTCTGACAAGGAGTTAACGGTTTTTTCGTCCGTTTGAGTTGTCGGTTTAATCGGTTCCGCTGCAGGGACTAATTTAGGGAGCTCAGAATCCGGATTCAACTCGGAAGCCGGTTCATTCTTTTTCACATTGGGATTTGGCTTTGAAATCACCACGGTCTGCATCTGAGGTTTCTCAGGCACTAGTTCAACAGCCTCAGCACCCTCTCGATGCGGCTTATCAAATAGCATAGGTAAGAAAATAACCGCTAAGGAAAGAATAACAAACGCACCGACGAGGCGTTGCTTCAAACCATCTACAGACTCACTCATTAAGATTTAACCTGCTCTCTCAACGCTTCAATCACAAAAAAGGATCCAAATACTACAACAACTGCACCACTCGACATCGCTATGGACTTAGCCCCCTCAAACGCCTCTTTGAGGCTATTGAACGTACAAACCTCCTGAGACATGCCAATCATTTGAGAAGACATCTCTTCGAGAGGACGCGCGCGCGGCCCATCAAGCTCAGCGATATGCCATTGGGTTATCACCCCGTCGAGCGCCAATACAATCTCACGTAAGTCTTTATCCTTCAAGCACGAAAACACAGCAATCAATTTTCGGCCCAAATATTTTTGTTTTAAGTGACTAGAAAGTAATTTTGCCGCCGCGCCGTTATGCGCCACATCGAACAGGATTTCAGGGTTTTCTGAGACACGCTCTAAGCGACCAGAGACCTGAGTTTTTGAAATTGCTTGCGCACATAACTCCAACTGATTGGACTCAAACTCTTGTTGACTCAACTCAAAGATTTTCAAGCATGCCTGCATCGCAAGCGCGAGATTATTATGGGGTAAATCATTATCAGCGAAACAATTCAAAACGACTTCTGAACCCTTATAATCAAATACTGCGCCTTCGCTTAAAACTGACCAACTCCCGAATTCTCGCAAATACATAGCGGGATAGATATCGTTATTATTTAGTTCTAACCTAACACTTGGTGGGAATGTCTCACCTATATAGGATGCTTGATGCTTACGAAATACCCCTGCCTTTTCTCGCGCTATTTGCTCTAAGGTATCACCTAACCAATCCTGATGATCTAGCCCGATACTAGTAACGATTGCGACATCAGCATCAACGATATTAACTGCATCTAAACGCCCTCCTAGGCCAACCTCCAACACAGCCACGTCTAAGCGACCAGCTAGAAATTCCTTAGAAAAAGCGACAAACGCAGCTAGTGTTGTAAATTCAAAGTATGAGAGTGAAACCTGATGACGCGCTTTCTCTACTTGCTCGAAAGCGGCAACAATAGACTCATCATCGAGCTCCGAATGTCCTAGGACAATGCGCTCATTGAAGCGATGAAAATGAGGGGAAATGTAACTTGCAGTGCGTACGCCAACTGAGTGCAAGCCTTCAACGATAGCTTGGAGAGTTGATCCCTTACCGTTTGTTCCAGCGACAGTAACAATTCTAGGAAGCTTGTCAGCAATATTTAAAGCATCGAAGACCGTACGAATACGGTCTAAGCCTAAATCAATTTCTTGCGAATGACGTTTTTCTAACTCACTCAACCACTCATTGAGTGTCATCACAACAACCTCGTGATTATGCTTTGATGATCTACGCCACTACTCAGAGTTAGAGCCTGACGCATCAGAACTAGCCGACTCATCATCATTAGCATGGCTAATGCTCGCCAATTCTTTAATGGTCAACATACTTAGAAGTGAATATATGGTTGAGCGCAAGGACGCGCGATCGACAATTATATCAATTGCGCCGTGCTCTAAAAGAAATTCACTACGCTGAAAACCTTCTGGTAGCTTTTCTCGAACAGTTTGCTCTATGACGCGCGGACCAGCAAAACCAATCAATGCATTGGGCTCTGCAATATTTACATCGCCCAGCATTGCCAAACTCGCTGAAACGCCACCGAAAACAGGATCAGTCATAACTGAAACATATGGTAAGCCTGCTTCTTTGAGCTTTTCTAAGGCTGCGGATGTTTTTGCCATTTGCATTAATGAGATTAATGCTTCTTGCATTCTCGCACCGCCACTGGCGCTAAAGCACACAAGAGCACGATGCTCCTCGATACAACAATTCACTGCCTGAACAAACTTTTCGCCTACAACGGAGCCCATGGATCCGCCCATGAAATTAAATTCAAAAGCAGCAATCACTACATCAAGGCCTTGCAAGGAACCCTTGAATGTTAATAAGGCATCATCTTCATCGGTACTTTTTTGGGCAGCAGCTAATCGATCTTTATACTTTTTCGTGTCCTTAAACTTAAGCAAATCGTCAGGCTTTAAGTTTTCACTCAGCTCTTCATAACCTGGATCTAAAAATATCTCAGCACGACGACGCGCGTTCACTCTCAAATGGTGTGAACACTTAGGGCATACGTCTAGATTCTTAGACAACTCAGGCAAATAAAGTGCAGATCCACACTTAGGGCACTTCTTCCAAACACCTTCAGGAATATTCCCTCGAGTCTTGGATTCAGATCTAATTACACTAGGCTTAATTCGGTCTAGCCAACTGCTCATTTACTATTCCAACCTTAGGATAGATTAAGCGTCCATCGCTTGACGCATCGAAGACAGTACTGAGCCTAGTTTATCTTTTATAACCGACAAGTCTTCTTGATTTTCTTTAATCGTATTTACCAATACGCTTCCTACAATAACGCCGTCAGACACCTTAGCAACCGCACTTGCTGATTCAGCATCTGTAATACCAAAACCTACACCAACGGGAATATCTGCAATCGAACGAATGTTCGCAACTTTTTGAGCGACATCATCAGTGCTTAGTGCAGCAGATCCCGTTACACCCTTCACCGAGACATAGTAAACGTAGCCAGAGCTATGTTTGCAGATGCTACGAATGCGATCATCTGTCGTAGTAGGTGCAATCAAAAACACCGAATCCATGCCTTTCGCAGCAACTTTTGGCGCAAAAATTTCTGCTTCTTCAGGAGGTAAGTCGACCGTTAACACTCCGTCTACACCAGACTCCGCCGCTTTCTCAAGGAAGGCATCAACGCCCATACGTTCAATGGGATTCAAATATCCCATTAATACGACAGGGGTGTTAGTATTTTTCTCTCTAAAAGAACGGACAATATCAAAAATGTCAGACAAGCTAGTGTTGTGCTTCAAAGCTCTTTCACATGCCAACTGAATAACCGGACCGTCAGCCATTGGATCTGAGAATGGAACACCCAACTCAATGATGTCAGCGCCTGAATCTACCAAGCAGTGCATTAAGTCTTCCGTCCAAGAAGGTTGCGGATCACCGGCGGTAATGTAAGGAATTAGCGCTTTTTTGCCCTCAGCTTTAAGAGCATTGATTGTAGATTTTATACGACTCATATTATTTTCGCTTAAATTGAAATTCCATCAATGCCCGCAACGGTAAGAATATCTTTATCACCACGACCACTCAAATTAACGATCAGGATCTGGTCTGACTTCATTGTTGCCGCCTTCTTGATTGCGTAAGCTATCGCGTGGCTTGTCTCGAGAGCAGGCATAATGCCCTCAACCAAGGTAAGACGTCTAAACGCTTCTAGCGCCTCATCATCTGTAACAGAAACATAATTCGCACGCTTCTCATCCTTCAACCAAGAATGCTCAGGCCCTACACCTGGATAATCAAGACCAGCAGACACAGAATGCGTCCCCTGTATCTGACCATTCTGATCGCTCATCAAATACGTACGGTTACCGTGCAATACACCCGGTTGGCCAGCACAAAGTGGCGCTGCGTGCTGCCCTGTTTCGATGCCAAAGCCACCCGCTTCGACGCCGTACATCTCTACACCTTCGTCACAAATAAAGGGATAGAACAAGCCGATGGCGTTCGAGCCACCACCAACACAAGCCACTAGCGCATCAGGCAAGCGTCCTTCTTTCTCAAGACATTGCGCTCGCGCTTCGCGACCAATAATCGACTGGAAATCACGCACAAGCATTGGGTACGGGTGCGGGCCTGCACACGTACCGATGATGTAAAAAGTGTTATCGACATTAGTTACCCAGTCGCGCAACGCTTCATTCATTGCGTCTTTAAGCGTATTCGTACCACTCGTTACAGCTTCAACTTCTGCACCTAGCAGCTTCATGCGATATACATTCAAAGCTTGACGTTGAACGTCTTCGGCACCCATAAAGACCTTGCAATCAAGATTCATTCGCGCAGCAACCGTAGCAGAAGCCACACCATGCTGACCCGCGCCTGTCTCGGCTATAACACGAGGCTTCCCGAGATATTTAGCAAGCAATGCCTGACCAATCGTATTGTTAACTTTGTGCGCGCCAGTATGGTTTAGATCTTCACGCTTGAAGTAAATCTTGGCTC
>NZ_LWGF01001298.1:0-1373 GCF_001635355.1 Oleiphilus sp. HI0125 | reverse complement strand
TGGTAAACGTGACTTCTTACGAGGTCTTAAAGAGAACGTTGTTGTTGGTCGTCTTATCCCAGCTGGTACTGGTTTGGCATACCATGCTGAACGTAAGGCTAAGAAGACTAAAGGTTCTGGTTTAGAAGACGGCTTAGGTGTTTCTGCACAAGATGTTGTAGAGGCGCTAAGCGCAGAGCTAAACAAGGAAAATGACGCGCTATAAAGTGCGTCATAAATAGCGTTGTGGAATGTGGTTAAAAATAAACCAAATTTCTTGACACTATGCTGGGGCGTAATTAGACTTGCGCCCCTCGACTTGAGAGCACCCTATTTTAGGGTGGGAATTTGATAGATAAAATTGGAGTTTGCTTGCATGGCAACTATTAATCAGTTGGTGCGTAAGCCTAGAAAGCGTGTCGTCGCTAAAAGTGACGTTCCCGCGTTGCAGGCTTGTCCGCAGCGTCGTGGTGTTTGTACTCGTGTTTATACGACTACGCCTAAAAAGCCTAACTCGGCTTTGCGTAAAGTATGTCGTGTACGTTTAACAAACGGCTACGAAGTAACATCATACATTGGTGGTGAAGGCCACAACCTTCAGGAGCACAGTGTTGTTCTTATCCGTGGTGGTCGTGTTAAAGACCTTCCGGGTGTTCGTTATCACACTGTTCGCGGTAGTTTGGATACATCTGGCGTTGCAGATCGTCGTCAGGGTCGTTCGAAGTACGGTGCTAAGCGTCCTAAAGGATAATCTTAGTTTTAAACTTAATTTTAAGGGGTAAGAGTAAGGTCAGGTCTATCCTGAATTACCTGAAGACCTTAGACGTAATAGAGGGCTTATCATGCCAAGAAGAAGAGTTGTCGCGAAACGCGAGATCCTTCCAGATCCTAAGTTTGGAAGTCAGCTGCTAGCTAAGTTCATTAACCACGTAATGGTTCATGGTAAAAAAGCAGTGGCAGAAAAAATTGTATACGATGCGCTAGACACAGTAGCTAGCAAATCTAACCAAGACGCTATGGAGCTTTTCGATAAAGCACTAGAGTCTATTCAGCCAATGGTTGAGGTTAAGTCGCGTCGTGTTGGTGGTGCAACCTATCAAGTTCCAGTCGAAGTTCGTCCGGCTCGCCAAATGGCGTTGGCAATGCGTTGGTTAGTAGAGTACTCACGTAAGCGTGGTGAGAAGTCTATGGCTCTACGTCTTGCAGGTGAAATTCTTGATGCTGCGGAAGGTAAAGGTGCAGCGGTTAAGAAGCGTGAAGACGTACACCGTATGGCGGAAGCGAACAAAGCATTTTCGCACTACCGTTTCTAAAACAAATTTTCGTTTTAGTACAACAACAAGCCTGCTATATGCAGGCTTGTTGCGATTAACGAGGAAAGTTAAGTGGCACGT
>NZ_LWGF01001297.1:0-905 GCF_001635355.1 Oleiphilus sp. HI0125 | reverse complement strand
GAAGGTCATTCAAGACTTACAAGGTACGCGTCCTGTCATTGTACGAGTGTTTGATGAGCTAGTTAAAACTCTCCCAGAAGGGCTTTATTACACAAGTCTCGATCGCAAGGCTGCACAAGTAGATATTCAAGGTGTAGCTGAATCGAATAATCGAATTTCGGGCCTTATGCGAAACCTTGAAGGTTCTGAGTGGTTCGCTAATCCAAATCTAAGAGATGTGAAAGCAGCTAAAGGCGGAGACCAAAGCGCCTTCGATATGACAGTTGCGCAGGTTACACCTGTCTCTGAGCAAGACGATAAAGGAGAGTAGTTGTGAGTTTTGCAGAACAGATGGAAAGCCTGAAAAATTTCGATATTAATGATCTCGACTTTAATAATGCAGGTTCTTGGCCGATACCAGTAAAAGCGATTGTGCTGGCACTCGTATTTCTTCTTATTCTAGGTGGTGGATATTGGTTCATGATTAAAGACCAATATGCAGCATTGGAGCGTGTTGAGAACGAGGAAGTCACGCTTAAGCAACAATATGAAAGCAAATCTTTTAAAGTTGCTAATCTCGATGCATATCGTCAGCAGATGACCGAAATGGAAGAGTCTTTTGGTGTTTTGCTTAAGCAATTACCTGCAGACACTGAAGTTCCTGGTTTGCTTGAGGATATTACGAATACTGGTTTAGGTACTGGTCTAGAAATCAACAGTATTGGCTTAAAGCCGGAGGTTTCTAGAGAGTTTTATGTTGAGCTTCCGATCGATATTTCTGTGCGAGGCACTTACCACGATATGGCGGCGTTTGTCAGTGGTGTGGCTGCTTTGCCGCGAATTGTGACGCTACATGATTTTGATATTAAGCCAGCTGGAAAAGCTGGTGCGGGTGATTTGACGATGAATATTTCTGCCAAGACGTA
>NZ_LWGF01001296.1:0-732 GCF_001635355.1 Oleiphilus sp. HI0125 | reverse complement strand
CTCCAGCGAGTACACGTAGCCAAGCATATTGTACGGTGTTGGTATCTTGGAACTCGTCTACTAGTAAGTAGCTAAAGCGCTCCTGATAATGCGAAAGAAGAGCCGGATGGTTCAGCCAGATTTCATGTGAACGCAACAGTAGCTCACCGAAATCGACGAGACCAGACTGTTGGCATTGCTCTTCATAATCGAGGTACAAACCATGTATTTGCTTGTCGAAAGGATTTTTCGCAGGCGCTAAATGTTTAGCCCGAACCCCTTCGTCTTTTCGGCTATTGATAAAACCTTGTACTTGGCGTGGCGGAATGCGCGCTTCATCGATGCCGCGATCACGCATTAGACGCTTGATGATGCGAAGTTGGTCATCGGAATCAAGAATCTGAAAATTCTCTGGTAATTCGGCTTCTCTGAAATGGGCACGTAAAAAACGATGAGCGATGCCGTGAAACGTCCCAAACCACATGCCTCGGCTCGGAATGTTTAGAAGATCTTCAATACGCCCACGCATCTCTTTGGCTGCTTTATTGGTGAAGGTAACAGCCATAATAGATGTAGGACTAATGCCCTCGATTTGCATCAACCAAGCAATACGATGAACAAGAACACGGGTTTTTCCGCTTCCAGCTCCAGCCAATACGAGTAAGTTTTGCATAGGGGCTGCGACTGCTTCGCGTTGTGCGTCGTTTAAGCCATCAAGTAAATGAGATACGTCCATTAGGGTGCTACTTTGTT
>NZ_LWGF01001295.1:0-822 GCF_001635355.1 Oleiphilus sp. HI0125 | reverse complement strand
CATTTCACGGTGTGTCTGCGATTCAGTTGTTCTTGCTCCGATTGCAGACCAAGAGATTGTGTCTTGAAGGTATTGCGGAGAAATCGGATCAAGCGCTTCTGTAGCAGTCGGTAGGCCGATTTCTGCGATGTCGATCAGAAGCTTACGACCAATATGAAGACCATCTTCGATTTCAAATGAATCGTTTAGATGTGGGTCATTGATCAATCCCTTCCAGCCAATCGTTGTGCGTGGCTTTTCAAAATAAACGCGCATGACTAGGTAAATAGTGTCGCTTACTTTGTCTGCCAATTCTTTTAGCCTTAGGGCGTAATCTTTGGCAGCATCAATGTCATGAATTGAACAAGGACCGACAACAAGGAAGATACGCTTGTCTTTGCGATCAAGGATATTATTGATCGTTTCGCGACCTTCAGTGACAACTTCTTTCGCTTTCTCGGTAAGAGGGATGTCTTGCTTTAGTTGTGCGGGAGTAATAAGGAGTTCTTGGCTCGCAACATTTATATTATCTAATTCAGCGCTCATTTATTTAACCTACTGATATCGTTTCGTTTCCGACAGGTTATTGTTTTAACAACAGAAAGTTTGTCTTTGTGGGCACGATGTTGACCTAAACGTTAATGCTTTGCAACGGCATAGCGAATGTTCCGTGAAACATTATGAAAAAACCTGTGATTATCGATAACCTTTTGAACATCGCTGTCTATACTTTTGTTATTCAAAACAAAAACAAGCTTCGGTAAAGGAATATATGATTAGGTATTACAGTGATGACGAGCGGCGCCGCGAAGCACGGATGTATCGCAGTGGCGAAATCTTTGT
>NZ_LWGF01001294.1:0-702 GCF_001635355.1 Oleiphilus sp. HI0125 | reverse complement strand
TTTGAGCAGAGCTTTCTTGCTTATAAAAATGCATTCGGGGATCACGATCACCTTGTTTGTTACGCAGTAAAAGCGAATTCGAATCTCGCGGTATTGAGCATTCTTGCTCATTTAGGTGCAGGTTTTGACATCGTATCGATTGGCGAATTAAAGCGTGTACTCGCGGCAGGTGCTGACGCATCGAAAGTTGTTTTTTCGGGTGTGGGTAAGCAAGCAGATGAAATGGCTGAAGCCCTAAAAGCGGGCGTTCACTGTTTCAATGTAGAGTCTGAGTCAGAGTTATATCAGCTTAACGAAGTTGCATCGGCTTTGGGCATGGTTGCGCCGATTTCTTTGCGTGTGAATCCAGACGTAGATGCGAAGACCCATCCCTATATTTCAACGGGTTTGAAAGATAATAAATTCGGCGTATCGATTGATGTCGCGCTTGATATTTATCAAGCAGCAGCCTCACTGGAAGGTATTCGTGTAACAGGGATTGATTGCCATATCGGTTCTCAGTTAACCGAAACTCAGCCATTCCTTGATGCACTAGATCGTGTGCTGTTGCTAGTCGATCAACTACAAGACAAAGGCATTACGCTAGAGCATCTCGATATCGGCGGTGGTCTTGGCGTGCGGTACTCGGATGAACAGCCTCCAGAAACGGCCTCTTATGTTCAAGAAGTACTTAAGAAAGTAGAAGGTCGTAACCTGACTATC
>NZ_LWGF01001293.1:0-772 GCF_001635355.1 Oleiphilus sp. HI0125 | reverse complement strand
TCGGCACATTCGGAGCCACATTAGTTTTAGGCCTAACCTTAGGCGGCGCTTCTGGGTATATATTGGGCGAAGCCTTGCGCAGTCATTGGCTGCCGCAGTTTTTATTAAATACGGGCACGCTGACGTTTATGCTCGGCGTATACGCGCTCTCTAATTTTTTGGTACATGAGTCGGGTTTGCTTACGGTGACCGTCATGGGAATTTGGTTAGCCAACATGAGAGGCGTGCCGATCGNTGAGATTTTAGAATTTAAAGAATCTCTTTCTGTATTGCTGATCTCTGCATTGTTCATTTTACTTGCCGCCAGAATGGAATTAGTCGCTCTGTATGACTTAGGCATTGCGGCAGTATGGATTATGCTCGCACTCATATTTTTGGCTCGCCCGATTTCCGTGTTTGTCGCAGCGATTGGCACTGACTTAAGTCGGCAAGAAAAATTTTTCTTATCTTGGATTGCGCCACGGGGTATCGTCGCGGCTGCGGTATCTTCGTTATTTGCGTTTAAGTTAGAAGAGCAGGGAATGGTTGAGGCTGGAGTGCTGGTGCCTTTAGTGTTTCTTGTGATTGTAGTGACTGTGGCTTTGCAGAGTGTGACCGCACGACCATTAGCGAAAGCCTTAGGCGTGCAAGAAGCGGATGATCATGGCTTTTTATTCTTGGGGGCAAATCCACTCGCTCGTGATATTGCCAAAGCATTCTCAGAGCGTGGTGTGAAAGTTATTGTATCTGATACCAGCTGGGAAAATGTTCGTGCCGCTAGAATGGCAAGTTT
>NZ_LWGF01001292.1:0-1045 GCF_001635355.1 Oleiphilus sp. HI0125 | reverse complement strand
ACGCGGCATCGCCAGCGTTTTGCTCATCAACGGTTGCAGCCATGCGCTTCAAGCTTTCTTCAACTTGCTCTTTTGAACATACGCCGTGCTCTAACCAGTTCGCAACGTGCTGCGCAGAAATACGCAATGTTGCACGGTCTTCCATCAAACCAACGTTGTTGATATCTGGAACTTTAGAACAACCAACACCTTGATCAACCCAACGTACAACGTAACCCAAAATACCCTGACAGTTGTTGTCGAGTTCTTTCTGGATTTCACCTTCAGTAAGCGCAGCTCTTTGCTCTGCCGTCATAAGCGGGATAGTAAGAATGTCATCTACGTTTGCGTGCTCACGAGACTTAAGCTCGTTTTGTACTGCAAATACATCTACTTGATGGTAGTGAATTGCGTGAAGTGCTGCAGCTGTTGGTGAAGGAACCCAAGCAGTGTTTGCACCCGCTTTAGGGTGACCTACTTTTTGTTCCATCATCATGCCAAGCTCATCAGGGATAGGCCACATGCCTTTACCGATTTGCGCACGACCTTGTAGTGATGTTTCAAGCCCTGTATCTACGTTCCAGTCTTCGTATGCACCAATCCATGTTTGTTGCTTCATAGTTGTTTTTGGTACGAATGCACCAGCAAGCATTGAAGTATGGATCTCGTCACCAGTACGATCTAGGAAGCCAGTGTTGATGAATACAACACGATCTTTCGCAGAGCGGATACACTCTTTCAAGTTAACAGTGGTACGACGCTCTTCGTCCATGATACCCATCTTCATTGTGAAGCGTGGTAGACCAAGTGCATCTTCAACACGGCCAAACAATTCGTTTGCGAATGCAACTTCTTCTGGACCGTGCATCTTAGGCTTAACGATGTTTACAGAACCAGTTGTTGAATTCTGGAATGGGCTGTTGCCTTTCAAATCGTGAATAGCGATCAAGGTTGTGATCACGCCGTCCATGATGCCTTCTGGAATTTCGTTGCCGTCTTCAAGAAGAATCGCTGGGTTAGTCATCAAGTGACCAACGTTACGAACGAATAGCATTGAGCGACCTTT
>NZ_LWGF01001291.1:0-1409 GCF_001635355.1 Oleiphilus sp. HI0125 | reverse complement strand
GTTAGTAGTAAAGCCAACCTGGTTATTGATTACGATATGAATCGAGCCGCCAGTCTTGTATCCACGCGTCTGAGACATCTGAAATGTCTCCATCACCACGCCTTGACCGGAAAACGCAGCATCGCCGTGCATAATAATCGGCAACACACTATTACCAACAGCATCTTCGCGACGATTTTGTCTTGCCCGAACCGAGCCCTCAACCACAGGAGATACAATCTCAAGGTGAGAAGGATTAAATGACAAGGCTAAGTGTGCCTCACCACCCGGAGTCATAACGTTAGATGAGAAACCTTGGTGATATTTCACGTCACCCGAGCTATCAATCAACTTCTTGCCATCAAACTCGTCGAAAAGGTCTTTGGGGTTTTTACCGAGAGTATTAACCAGTACATTAAGACGACCACGGTGAGCCATGCCAATAACGATCTCTTTCGCGCCATAACCACCGGCACGTTGGATCAGCTCATCGACAAGAGGAATTAAGCTTTCCCCGCCTTCTAAGCCAAATCGTTTTGTCCCCGGATAACGAGAACCAAGATATTTCTCTAAACCTTCGGCAGCGGTAAGACGCTCTAAAAGATGAAAGCGCGTATCTCTTTCATATTCAGGCTTACCTTGTACGGATTCCAATCGCGCGTGAAACCATGCGCGCACCTTTGTATCAACGATGTGCATATATTCAGCACCAATTGAAGAACAATAGGTTTGTTTTAACCCTGAGACAATGTCTCTCAGTGGTAAGGTTTCAGGACCAAAAGCCAAACTACCTGTTTGAAACTCTGTATCTAAATCCGCTTCACTCAATCCATGATAAGAGAGATCTAAATCTTCAACATTCTCACGCTCCATTAACCCCAAAGGATCAAGCGACGCCGCTTGATGCCCACGAATTCGATAAGCACTAATCAGCTGAAGCACTTTAACTTGCTTCGCATCATGCTCTGACACTGCGCTTGCAGGAGTTGCAGAGCTAGCTGTTAACGCTTTGTTTTTTGAAATATGGAGAAATTGCTCGCGTACCGTAGAATGCGGTACGTCTTTGGCTGAATAGCCATCGACACGAGGAAGTTGATCAAAATAAGAACGCCACTCTTCTGGCACACTATTGGGATCGCTTAGATAAGAGTCATAAAGTTGTTCAACATAAACTAAATTGCCACCGGCCAGATGGGATGTCTGCCAGAGTAGCTCCATGTTGTTGTCTTGCATTAAATATTCGCCTTGTTAGCATCAAATGCGGACCGAGTTTTCCTTAAAAGCAATGAACACAAGCACGAAAAAGCGATTGCGAAACTTCCTTGGTTTGGGGGGATAACCCCGTCCCGGTATTTGAACACACCTTCGCCGCCTTTTAAGCAGCAAACTGCTCTAAAACTGCCCTTCACGTTATTGGGATAGCAAATAAC
>NZ_LWGF01001290.1:0-1325 GCF_001635355.1 Oleiphilus sp. HI0125 | reverse complement strand
TGTTTCATTCGCAGGAACGCTTGCTGTTATGTACGCAATTGGTGGTACCATCAACATGGTCAGCATGTTTGCGCTTATTATGGCCCTTGGGATTATTGTCGACGACGCCATTGTTGTTGGTGAAGACGCCCTAACTCACTTTCAAAAAGGTGAAGGTGCCTTGCAAGCTGCCGAAGGCGGTGCCAGACGTATGTTTGTGCCTGTTATGTCGTCGTCGCTAACCACTATTTCTGCATTTCTGCCTTTGATTATCATTAGCGGCATTATTGGTAATATTTTATTCGCCATTCCCTTGGTCATTATCTGCGTAATCATCGCATCACTCATTGAGTGCTTCTTAATTATGCCGGGGCACCTGAATCACAGCTTGAAAAAAATGGGGCACAACGCCAAAGAAAGTCGTTTTCGAGTGGCGGTTGATTCTAAGTTTAATGCCTTCCGAGACGGAACGTTTAGACAGCTCGCGACGAAAGCAATACAAAACCGGGGCACGACCTTAATGCTCGCAGTCTCTGTTTTTCTTATATCTATTACGCTCATCATATCGGGGCGTATCCAGTTTGAATTCTTCCCTCAACCTGAAAACCACGTGCTACTAGGCAATGCAAAATTTGCCGCAGGCACGCCGCCTGAGGAAGTACGCTCATTTGCTCGCAACCTAGAGGACGCATTGTGGCGTGCGAACGATCAACTGAAAGAGAAATACAACCGCGAAGATGACCTGATTGTCCATGCTGTATTGCGTGTTAACCAAGCGACCTTTGATGGAGGGCAAAGTTACCAGCAAGGAGAGCAATATGCCTCGCTACATGTTGAAACGGTCACGCCAGACTCGCGAGAAGTGCGCAACCCTGAACTAATTTCCGCGTGGAAAGATGCATTACAAATGCCTGATGGCGTTGAGCAACTTAGCATTACTAGTCCTCGCGGTGGTCCTCCTGGCAAAGACATCGATATATTCTTAACAGGCCAAAGCAGCGATATATTAAAAGCAGCGAGCGAAGAGCTTCAGGATGCATTAAAGGGCTATGTTGGCGTGAATGATATTCAAGATGACATCCCTTACGGCAAGTCGCAATTTATATACGAACTTACCACGCAAGGTGAATCTCTTGGTTTGAGTGTTTCTGACGTAGGCAATCAACTTCGAGCGGGATTTGATGGCCAACTTCTTCAGGTGTTCTACGATCAAAATGAAGAAGTAGAAGTACGTATTTTATTACCAGATCAAGAACGCAATACCTCACGCACTTTAAACGGCTTCCCCATCGTCACAGCAACTGGCGACATTGTTCGATTAGACAACGTTGTAACTTTAAGCTCTC
>NZ_LWGF01001289.1:0-695 GCF_001635355.1 Oleiphilus sp. HI0125 | reverse complement strand
CATAGGCGTTGCACCAACAATATCTGCCGCAATGCGCGTGTTGATTAACAACTCAGCCATATCATTAAAACGAGCCGCTAGAGCTGGAACATCCACAGACAATTCTAACCAGTCCCCAGAGCCATCCTCGTTAAAACGAGCAACATACAAAGTACCTTCATCTAGCGGGCTCTTGCCATCAGCAATTGCATGTTCCCATGCCATCGATGACTCAAACTTGTAGCAATAATCGAAGCGTTGGTCATCGCCCATGTAACAAGCAACGCGACCGTCATCTAGCTCTTTAATCGCAATAGCTTCGTGCTTGAAACGACCAAGTGCAGTGCGCTTAACAGGTTTTTGCGTGCCATCGAATGGATCGATCTCAACAATCCAACCAAAGCGATTTGCCTCATTCACGTAGTCTTCGTCATTCAAATCAAAACGCTTATCAAATGCGTACCATGCATAACCAAAACCAAATTGATTAAAACCATAACGCGCTCGTTCTTCTGTTAGTGTCACTTCACTGATAGAGCCAAAGTAACCATTGAAGTTTTCTTCACAAGTCAGATACGTACCCCATGGCGTGTACCCGGCACCACAGTTGTTCACAGTGCCAAGTGCAATATTACCTGCTGGGTTTTGTAATAATGGAGAATCCGCCGCTGGCCCAGAGAATTGCACTGGCGTATTAACGGTAATACGGCGCGTAT
>NZ_LWGF01001288.1:0-6218 GCF_001635355.1 Oleiphilus sp. HI0125 | reverse complement strand
TCCTTATGAATTTGATGATTACATAGCGAACCCGAAAGAAAACGGATATCGCTCATTACACACCGCTGTGGTAGGTCCTGGCGGTAAGGTCATGGAAATTCAGATCCGTACTCAAGAGATGCATGACGAAGCCGAGTTAGGTGTCTGTGCGCATTATCGTTACAAGGGAACTGACGTTAAATCAGGGTCGACTGGCTACGAAGACAAAATTAATTGGTTGCGCCAAGTTCTAGAGTGGCAAGAAGAAGTCGGTGATGTTTCAGAAATAGCGCAGCACTTAAGCGCTGATGTCAACGCCGATCGTGTGTATGTGTTTACACCAAAGGGGCATGTCGTCGATTTGCCAAACGGTGCAACACCCGTTGATTTGGCGTATCGCGTTCATACCGATGTAGGTCATGCTTGTCGCGGTGCAAAAGTGAATGGTCGTATTGTTCCGCTTACGTACCCTTTAAGAACTGGCGAACAAGTAGAGATTCTAACCTCCAACAATCCAGCGCCAAGTCGAGACTGGTTGAACCCGAGCCTCGGGTATATTCAAACGTCTCGATCCCGTGCCAAAGTCGTTCATTGGTTTAAGCAACAAGATCGTGACCATAATATCCAAGATGGCCGCGCCATTCTCGAAGATGAATTAAAACGCCTATCTATTGGTGATCTAGCCTTTAAAGATTTAGCGCAAGAAACCAAATTTGATAATGCGGATGATATGTTTGCTGCGATTGGCGCCGGTGATTTAAAACCAACGCAAGTTGCGCATGCGGCACAACGTTTATTGGCGCCAGAAGAACAGCAACTCAAGTTGAAGTTCGAGCCCAAGCAACGTCGTCAGCAAACGAAAGCAGATGATGATATTCAGATCCGTGGTGTTGGTCGCTTGCTGACGACCATGGCAAATTGCTGTAATCCCGTGCCAGGTGACCCGATTGTTGGATACATCACTGTGGGGCGTGGTGTATCGATTCATCGACAAGACTGCATGAACATGCTGCAGCTTGAGGATCATGAACCTAATCGCGTTATAGAGGTGAGCTGGGGGACTTCTCCCGATGCCGCTTATGATGTTGCGATTGAAATTCAAGCCTTTGATCGTGAAGGTCTATTGCGTGATGTGACCACGATCCTAGCCGATGAGAAAGTGAATCTGACAGGTGTAAATACCTTCTCTAATCAACAAGAACATACCGCCACCTTGATTCTAAATGCTGAGATTAAATCCTTAGATTCTTTAGGGCGCGTGTTAGCAAAAATAAAGCAACTTCCGAATGTCATCGAAGCGAGACGAAAACGCAATGCCTGATCCTTCGCCGCGCTATACCATTGAAGATTTAAAATATTTGATGGAGCGTCTGCGCGATCCAGAACGTGGTTGCCCGTGGGATGTAAAACAAACTTTTGAGAGTATTGTTCCCCATACTCTAGAAGAAGCCTATGAAGTAGCGGATGCTATCGAGCAGGGTGATCGCAATGAGATGCGTGATGAATTAGGCGATCTACTTTTCCAAGTCATTTTTTATGCACGCATTGCCGAAGAAGAAGGTAGCTTCGACTTTACGGATATCACTGATGCGATCATGACTAAACTGCTGCGCCGACATCCTCACGTCTTCCCAGATAAAGAGCTGCATGCCTATCACCCAGAGGGTACTCGCTTTACCGATGACCAAATAAAAGGGCAGTGGGATGCCATCAAAGCCGAAGAACGTGCTCTGAAAGCGAAGCTTGCCGAGCAGAGTGGTAAGCAAGACAAAACCTTTAGTATTTTAGATGACATTCCAGTTGCGTTACCGGCGCTAGGGCGTGCTGAGAAACTTCAACGTCGTGCCTCGAATGTTGGTTTTGATTGGGACAACATCGATGACGTGTTCGCTAAACTAGAGGAAGAGATCGGAGAAATTCGTGAGGTCTTAAACGAGGCAAAGGGACGAAGCTTACGTGACCCTGATATCCATGAAAAGCTGACGGATGAAGTGGGCGATTTGCTTTTTTGTGGTGTGAATTTATCAAGGTTCCTGAAAGTAAACCCTGATGAAGCCTTGCGTTCTTGCAACACCAAATTCACCTCACGATTCAATTACATCGAATCAGCTCTTTCAGAGCAAGGTAAGGCATTCGAAGACTGCACCCTAAAAGAGCTTGATCAGCTGTGGGATGAAGCGAAAAGACGTCAGACGTCGGACTTTTAATCTTTTCTTGTCGGCGGCGGTCGACAGCGTTTTAAGACCTTTGATGCCAAAGGTCTTAAAAATCTATACGCGCCTCAGCTCTTGGGGCCTGCGGTACCCCTAAAATCCTAGTTTCTACTCTTCTTTTCTTACTTTGGTACTTTCTTGTTCGCCCAAGAAAGTACCAAAGGAAGGCGTACCTGCTCTTAGGCCCTTCGGGTCCATTCGTGTCTTGGTAAAAAATGGCGCTGCGGAACTCGCTCTCTTCTTTCGCTCATACAGTCCTCGCTTAATCCATTTTTGACTGGCAGTCACTCATCCTTCGAGAAGGCGATTCCGCTACGATGAGTTTAGAGGTATGTAATACTCCATCCTATTTTTTCTATAAGAGTCCAGCACACACTTAAACTACAAAGTCTGAATCACTTTATCTGGCGAGCCAAAATACTTTTGCCCGCCTAGATCATCGAGTAATAAACATTCATTAAACGATGCAACGATGGCTTTTTCATTGGTCGCTGCGAGTACGGTTTTATTCTCGAGGGGACCTGATATGAGCGAAGTAACAATCTTGCCGAACTCATCTGCGCAGCCAAGTAAAGGTTCATCTAACAAATACAAGCTATGACGCATGTCTCCAAGGTTAATACAAAGCCGTAACAGCTGTTGAATTCCATTTGGCAGCTCGTTGATAAGTGATGGCGATAACAAGGTATTAACGCTTTGAGGAAAGTATTCGCTCAAGCCAAATAAGTCGACAGCCTCGCGCATATCTCTATCGCGCATAGTCCCGTTATATAGCTCAAAGTTTTCCTTCATCGTCCCATAGAAAAAATGACTTTCAAAAGGCACGTATTTAACAGACCGACGATAGCGATAATTATTAAATTGATGGATATTATAACCCTCGCACAATACCGTTCCTTGATAGTTTTGCTCAAGATTACCAAGTACTTTTAATAAACTGGTTTTGCCGCAGCCGGGTGGTCCAACTATGGTGACTTTACTGCCCGCATTCACTTTGAATTCGAGATTAGTTAAGCCTTTAGTACTGCCTGAATAACGATGAGTCAGGCCATGCACTTGAATATTGCCGCTTACTTGATCGATAGGTGGGCTTTTTTCTAGGTTCTGGCGATCATCATCCAAGGACATCAATGCATTCACTTGACGTGCAGAGCTTTGAATCGATTTAAAACGGGTGATTGCATTGAATACTCCCATAATTGGTGTTAATGCTTTCCACACCAAAATAATGATTACAATCATTGCGCTCGGTTCATTTAAACCTTGCATCACGGCTAACACCGCGATCACTATACTTAATGTGCCGATGACTTGCGTCATTACTTGACCAGTATTCTGGATCCGCGAATTAGTGATCGCTACATGGTTGGAATCATCTAAACTCCGTGATTGTGCAGCCCCAAAACGTGATTCTATTACTTGTATTAGGGGCAAACCTTGAATAGAAGCCAATCTAGTGAACAGCTCATTCCATTGATGAGAGACCATCGCATTTGCACGTGAGTTTTGCGAGGTGGCTCGTTCATAACTTTGGCGTGCGTAGAGACAGTAAAGCAGCATGATGATAACACCTGCTACAACAGCTACAGCTGCGAGCCCAGAAAGCAGCATGATGGCAATTAGAAATACTAAGATAAAAGGGAAATCGAAATAAGAAAGCGTTGATTCTGCAGTCACCAATTTTCGAAACTGATCAATATCTTTTAGACGTGCAAGTTGTGCAGAAGCCCTTGCGCCAGTCGTCAGAGCATAGGGCAGCCAGAGTAATTTTGATGTGACGGTATATGCGATATAGATGGCAAGATCTTGTCCTGAATTATTCAGAATATCCAAGCGCATTCTCTTGAATTTGTATTCCAAAAGCGCGGTTATAATAGATCCCGCTGTTAGCCAAGCGAGGCTTGAAAGAGAACCTGAAGTTAATGCGAAGGTGTAAATGATCATGATAAAGAAAGGGTTGACTGCACCCAAAATACTCACGATAAAACTGAGCATTGTTAGTTGGTGTAACTCACGGTTATAGCGATAAAAACAATACTTTATCCAGTTGCTTTTGTCTTGGCTCTCAGGCGGAGGCTCGCGAAACAATTTGGAATAACGCGAGATGTGAATGATCGTATAATTCTGCTCATCAGCCTCTTTATAGAACAAATTGTCATTGCGGTAGTCATAGATGCATAGTTGCTGTTTCTCGAGGTTATACTCGATCAGAATACCGTTAAACCCAATACATGAGATCCAACAAGGACTGTCAATTTTAGCTAATCTCTCCCGTGTGACACCATCCTCGTGCTCAGGGCTATAACCTAAACGTGTAAGTGTGTTCGTGAAAGCTTCATGATCTTCATTGGTGGGCAAAAATGCATCGGCTAAAATACCAGGTGTTCCTTCCCAGCCTAGTGCGACTAAGCTAAAAGCGATTCCACGAGAAATTGGGTGTGCCTCAAAGTAATTTTCACCTAAGGGACTATTTGCAAATTGATGCAGACGTTGTTCAACTTCGTCAAAGGCAACTAAGGTATTCATGCAATGATATCCTTATTTATATCGTTTTTGTTTTGATGTTTTGGTTCTATGTTCCTCGCTTGATTCTTTAACGATCGTTGAGGTAAAACGATATGCTCAAGTTTTGGGTAGATTTCGTGAAGCCGATTGGATACAAAAATACAGATAAAAGCATCTGAGCGCGGACGAATACAGGTGACCAAGTTTTTAACAAAACGGGTGTCATAGATTAGGTCCAGATCATCAATGATAATGATCGATTTACGACTCAAAACAGCACGAATAATAACCAATGCATAAATAACTTGACGAGGCAATGGAACGGTATTTGTCGAGCGAAACTCTGTATAAAACCCCTGCCTTAGCTCATCTATGGTGTGCTTGATTTGCATTGCTTCACAAAGCGCATAAGCGGCTTTATGCAGTGCGGGTTGGAAACATGTAATGTTGTCTATGATTGTCCCTTCAATAAAGCTTGAGCTACGGTTAATATGAATCACTTGTTCACGCCATATTTTATAAGGGATATTCTGAATAGGTTTGCCGTTTGTCTTAATGGACTCTGCGTGTTCCTCCCGTTCACGTGTAATGCATTGAGAAAGGTAGGTCTTACCGCTACATGAAGGACCACTCAACACGCATAACTGGCCGAGCGCCAAGGTTTTGTTAAAAGAGGGAACCTCTAAATTTATTAGTCTTAGATTTGTATCCGTCTGATTCACTGTAAATTCATCGAGCTCAAGAAGTTCGTTTAAGCGATTAAGGTATACCTCATTGATTTTCCAGCGCGATAAGGTGTGCATAATTTGTTGATAAGGTGCGAAATAACGATTTGTTAATAGGATGACCGCCGCCATCACACCTTGGCTGATATCCTGGCTAATGACTGATACTGCGCAATGAACTACAACTAATGAAACAGTAACGTGTTGGATCAAAGTGAGCATGAGATTGAATTGAGAATCTAGTTCTTCATATTCAGTGCTCCGACGTTCCCGCGTTTTGACCAAATTCGACATCAAATTTTCCATACGCATTTCCATAGCGCTGGCTTTTAGATTGGTGGGATTGGAAACAATTTCAAGAACTTTCGAGTTGGTTTGTCCTTCATAATATGATTTTTTAGGGAGCGTATTGATTTTCGATTTTGAAAGGTGGCGTGCAAACAAGAAAAGAATAAATGAGGCCGTTAATACGGTTAGGCCCGCACCTGTATCTATGAAATATATAACGATTATTGTTATCGCACTGGTTAAAGCATTTATGCTCGCTTTAATGCTATCGCCACCAAAGAAGTTTTTGATAGCGTGAATCATCGAAATTCTCTCTAGATATTCTCCACTCGAGAGCTGACTGAAACGAGATAAATTTGCATGTGAGATCGCATGGAATATGCCTTTTGTAATATGCGATTCAAAGCGTTTTATTTGAAGGGAAACAAATACTTGCTCTATTTGACTGATAATGCCATCGAGAATCACTGCAAGCAAAATAATAATAAACAATAGCCAAAGTGAAGAT
>NZ_LWGF01001287.1:0-928 GCF_001635355.1 Oleiphilus sp. HI0125 | reverse complement strand
TAAAGATCAAAGGCATCAACATCGCAGGCTTTGCCACTGCCCTCTCCGACTAAACGAAAGGCCTGTTCTCGTAGCCGACCGATCTCTTTCAATAAAGAAGAGCCCTCATTTACTGAACACAAGTAAATCAACTTTCCGTCTTTTGTTTTACCAAGCAAACTAGCGTGCTGAAGCTCGTCCAATAACGAGGACCTTGGCTCGGCCGGTGCAATCGCTGGCAAGGTCTTGAAATAAGAACTCTTCCCTTTAACCGCACGATATAACTGTTTTCGTAATAGCTTCGCTTTGTACTTATCTTGCAGGGGTAGATCTTTGTAATCCGTGGAATCGATTATCTCGCCAACAAGCAAACGTTGGTCGTAAACGTTCGGTAGAAACTTCTTCGCGAGTGTTTGAGCGAAATCTTGAACAAGGCCATGCCCACGATAAAAAAGACGTGCTTGTTGTAAATAAGGCTGCTCGGAACTCGAGACATGAATATGCAATAAGGGGCTTTGTGAATGCTCTGCAATGGCAAGAAAGTCTGTCGGCCAGCGCTCTTGCGTGATTTTAGGAACACCTTCGGAACGTCCCAAATGAACAGGCTGAATAATGAGCACACCCTCATTTGCAAGATGCTCTAATGCCTTGTGCTTTGTTTGTTCTGACGACTGTTGGGCTGCATTTAATTGTGTGCCATCAGGCAAGTCCGTCAGCCATCGATTGCCTGTCTCTGCAATACAGGCAACATCTGATCTTACCTGCGAGACTAGGTGCAATAACGCTAAGCTCGAAACGCCCGGTAAAGGATCATTTGCTAGGATGATTAAACGACCAAGTTGTGGGATACGATCAAGGCTTGCCGGATCATATTCAAGACCGACTCCCGCTTGCTTCACGAGCTCGGAAACCGAGGTATGAAATGAACCCGCAGACGTTTGCGGCGGGA
>NZ_LWGF01001286.1:0-733 GCF_001635355.1 Oleiphilus sp. HI0125 | reverse complement strand
TTAGAGATGAGTTTTGAACACTTATCCGAGCACTTATTAGAGCTAGAGTTAGCTGGGCTGATCAGTTCCGTTTCTGGTGGTTATCAGCTAGGTTCTTAAGTAGAATGCCCCTCGTTTTTAGATCGACTGTTTCGTTCATGCAACAGCATTAATGATTGATATTTAAAGAGGGATCCTCATGCAAAGAGCATTTGATTGGAAAGCTAGTCTAGCCGCCGAGGTCATGCAATTGGGAGGCGTTGTGGCTTATCCTACCGAGGCTGTTTGGGGCTTAGGTACTGATCCATATCAAGAACGAGCTGTTAAAAGGATTCTTACATTAAAGCAGCGACCACAAGAGAAAGGCTTAATTCTAATTTCAGGCCAAGCAGAGCATTTTCTTCCGTATCTTGAAGGCTTGCCAGAAGAGTTAGTTCGACCTTTCTTTACACAGCAAGACCGACCAACGACTTGGCTCGTGCCAGATATCCATAATCGGGTTCCACCATGGGTGAAAGGCGAACATTCATCAGTAGCAATGCGGTTAACAACGCACCCTCCATGTGTTGCCTTATCGAAACATTTTGGCGGGGTAGTTGTGTCAACTTCAGCTAATCCAGCAAGCAAACCTTCCGCGATGAGTTTAAGTGAGGTTCACAATTACTTTCGCGGTCGTCTAGAGTTTTGTTATCAAGCGTCACTTGGTGGTGGACAAAGTGCTTCTCAGATCAAGGATCTTGAGTCAGGAAAGGTG
>NZ_LWGF01001285.1:0-1154 GCF_001635355.1 Oleiphilus sp. HI0125 | reverse complement strand
TACGGGTACGTGTACCTGGCTTTGCCATTACTGTTTCCTACTTATTTACGAATTGGTTTGCGTGGACCCTTACGAGTGCGAGCGTTAGTCTTACTACGCTGACCACGCACAGGCAAACTGTGGCGGTGGCGAAGACCACGGAAGCAACCAAGATCCTTCAAACGTTTAATGTTCATTTGTACTTCACGGCGCAAATCACCTTCAACGGTCAGTTTAGTGACCTCAGTACGAAGCGAATCCAACTGTTCTTCAGTTAGCGAGCTAACTTTAGCTGTTGGAGTAACGCCTGTTGCGTCGCAAAGTTTGTATGCTGTCGTTCTACCTACACCATAAATGTACGTCAGTGAAATCACTGCGTGCTTATTGTCAGGTATGTTGACACCGGCTATACGTGCCATTCATCTAACTCCGCTTAATTCAATGACCTTAGGGATTTCCCTTGGCCATATTTGTTACCGTCATTAAAAAGGGCGCGAATCATATACCTTGATCAAAAATAAATCAAGGGAACGTCACGCCCTTTTACAAGCCTGGTTTAACCCTGGCGTTGCTTATGACGAGGTTCTGAGCAAATGACTCGAACTGAGCCATTGCGACGAATAATTTTACAGTTACGGCAAATCTTCTTTACCGAAGCACGAACTTTCATTATCTGCTCCAACTATTTGCTAAAACCTACCGGTTATCACAGCATTCCGCTGTTACCGTAACCTTTAAGGTTTGATTTCTTCATAACAGACTCATATTGATGAGACATCAGGTGCGACTGCACTTGAGCCATAAAGTCCATCACCACAACTACCGCAATAAGAAGTGAGGTTCCGCCGAAATAAAACGGTACGTTGAACCAAACAACCATAAACTGTGGCAGTAATGATACTGCTGTAATATAAGCAGCACCGAATATTGTTAAACGCGTAAGTACGTTATCGATGTAATTTGCAGTTTGCTCGCCAGGACGAATGTTACCAGCCAGATATGCACCAGAGCGCTTAAGATTCTCTGCTACTTCACGAGGGTTATACATTAACGCTGTATAGAAGAAGCAGAAGAAAACAACTGCCGCTGCAAACAGGATGATGTAAAGAGGCTGACTTGGGCCTAATGCTTGCGAAATATCCGCAAGCCATTCCATACCTTCGCTCTGACCGAAC
>NZ_LWGF01001284.1:0-1830 GCF_001635355.1 Oleiphilus sp. HI0125 | reverse complement strand
TATTTCGAAATTTTTATGAATTTTACACCTTCGTTCTTGGGCGAGGCTGCAGGTAAAAGTCTTGTGTGCAAGATTGAGAGATAGCTTTTGACAAGGTAATCATCCAATCAGGCGTGGGCAATCATAAGCTATAAAAGGACATAAAAGGACATAAAAGGACAGCAGCGCTGCGCATGGCCCTTGCTGACTGGTCAATTAAAACGAACTAGACTATGTCAATAAAAAACATCTTGTTACGAGGCTTTGTAACGCTCAAGCTGCTCAAACGCACTGCTATTGTCTTTCCCCAATTGAGAACATTTGTATGAGACATCCGCATCGGACTGTTCCAGTAAGTTATTTTGCCAATAGCACGATCTACTCTCGTCCCGCAGACCTACTAATGCGCTATCGAGCTATTTAGCAAATTTCTGTCGCGAGATGAAAACGGCGCTTACATATCCTAGTGAAAAGGGGAGTAATGCGGTAATTGGTAACCAAACTGCCATAAACGTTGTTCCGAGTTAGCAATAGACTAATTCCACGCGATATTATAGCCCTACACTTGGCTCCACATCTGAATCTACCCTAGGAACCTTGACATGTCACTTAACTCCCAATGTCGCCGAGAACAGCTGTTTAACAACCCCGCCGTCGTCCTTTTCGACCATCTCGCGCGTTTAGTTTATCGAATGTGTAGAGCTGTATATCTAAGCCCTAGCGAGCGTTCTTAACGGGCAAGGACATGACTGTGACGGCGACGCGGCAATGGCCGCCGTTGCAAATAGCCACGCCTAATATATTTCTCGTTCTATGCTTATTGCCAAAGGGTCAGTGTATCGATACTCTGAGCCTTTATTATCTAATGTCGCTAAAGAGTTATGGTATGGACAAGCATCTTCTTATCATTGCCCACGCCCCTTCACCAAATACTCAAACACTTCTTAAAACAATCAACGATGCAAGTAACAAAAGCCAGTGCATTGTAACTAGCTTATCTGCATTCGAGACCACTCCAGAGCACATCATTCAAGCAGACGCTGTCATTCTTTTCACACCAGAAAATCTCAGCTACATGTCTGGAGCGATGAAAGACATGTTCGATCGTTGCTACTACCCCGTACTTGAGAAAAAACAAGGTTTGCCGGTCGCGGCGATTGTTCGCGCAGGACACGATGGCACTGGCACGGTCAAGGCCTTACAAACAATTATCACAGGGCTTAGATGGCGTTGGGTACAAGAACCTTTGGTTCTGAGGGGTGACTACCAAGACGCATTTAACGAGCAGGTATCAGAACTTGCTGAGGGAATGTCGATCGCGTTAGCAGAAGGCATAATTTAATTCCTGATACTTTTCTAATTAGTAGTAAACACTTGATTATGTACTAGCCTTACGACGAACGGTTTAAAATTTGACGGTTATATCGAACTTCTTATAGGTAATTATGAGTAAAAAAGGCCTTTTTAAGATTCTTGTAGTTGATGATGAGGAGCAAATCCTAGATTCTTTGAGGCGTCTTTTTCGTTCGAACGACTTCGAAATCATTTGCGAAACGAACCCCATTGAAGCTATCGAAATCCTGAGCATAACACGCTTCGATGTCATCATTTGCGACATGCGCATGCCACAANTGAGTGGTGCTGATTTTTTAGTTCGAGCCAAAAAAATACGTCCAGCAGCCGAACGTATTCTGCTGACAGGTTATGCAGACCTAGACTCTACGATAAAATCAATCAATGATGCCCAAATTTATGCCTTCGTTACTAAACCTTGGGATCCGAATCAGCTAGTTCAATTAGTAGCTAGTGCTATTGAAAAGCAACATAAAGAAAAAGTTAAAATTCGTATCC
>NZ_LWGF01001283.1:0-810 GCF_001635355.1 Oleiphilus sp. HI0125 | reverse complement strand
GGCATCAATATACCTCTGTCGAGAGTGCGACCTTGCATTTTCTGGTAAAAACTTATTCACCACACTGCCAACGTGAGCGAGCAACTTCATTCTTCGAAAATTAGCTAAGGTATTGTACCGCTGGTACCCAGCAAACAACTCATCGCCACCATCACCTTGGAGAATGACTTTCGTCTTATCTCCCACCTGCTGGGAAAGTAGAAAAAGAGGGATATTGGCAGCATCAGAAAAAGGATGATCATGATGTTCGACCATCTTAACGACCGTATCTGCAACGTCATATCCACCAATCTCAAATTCATGATGATTCGTGCCATACATCTCGGCAACCTGCCGAGCCCTAGGCAGCTCGTTGATGCCTTTGTCATAATCGAACTTAACGGAATAAGTGCTTAAATCAGAACCAAGCTCTTGTGCAGCAAACGCGGTAATTGCACTTGAATCAATTCCGCCTGACAAAAATACCCCAACAGGCACATCGCTAACCAACTGGCGTTTGACTGCAGAATTCAATAATTCTCGCACTTTGATAACCGTTTCATCTTCACTCAGGACCTGTGAATTAGCTTTCTCAGGAAGCGAGCTACGAACAGACCAATATCTCTGTTCATCAATACAATGCGACCCACAATCAATCACGACATAGGTACCGGGCATGACTCTTTCGACACCCTTCAAAAGAGTTTCACGGCCTAAGGCATTGCCGTAATAAAACCATTCATGCAACTTGGGAGCATTTAAGTCATTTGAAGTTGCGGCAAGTTTTTCCAAGGCTTTTATTTCAGAACCAAAACAAATCTTTTTCTCCAA
>NZ_LWGF01001282.1:0-751 GCF_001635355.1 Oleiphilus sp. HI0125 | reverse complement strand
ACCGTTATCCAAGCCCCAGATGACGAGCAAGTACAAATCCGAGACAAAGATGCCGTGCTGTTTATGAATTTTAGAGCAGACCGAGCTCGAGAGATCACTCGCGCATTTGTCGAACCAAATTTCGATGGCTTTGAGCGCAAAGCAATTCCTAGTCTATCTGACTTTGTTATGTTGACCGAGTATGCCGCTGACATCAAAACTTCATGCGCTTACCCACCGAGCGCCCTTCCTAATTGCTTGGGCGAATACATGCAAACGCTTGGAAAAACTCAGCTTCGCATTGCCGAGACGGAAAAGTATGCCCACGTTACATTCTTCTTTAGTGGCGGTCGCGAAGCCTTGTTTGATGGAGAGACACGCGAGCTTATCGCAAGCCCCGATGTAGCAACCTATGACCTAAAACCTGAAATGAGCGCCCCAGAAGTCACAGACAAACTTGTTGCTGCCATTAAGTCTGGCGAATACGATTTGGTTGTGTGTAATTACGCTAACGGGGACATGGTCGGCCATACTGGCAAATACGATGCAGCAGTCAAAGCAGCAGAGTGCCTCGATACCTGTCTAAGTAAAGTTAGCGCCGCGCTTGCAGAAGTGAATGGCCAAGCCTTAGTAACGGCAGATCATGGTAATGCAGAGCAAATGACTGATCCGTCTTCTGGTCAAGCCCATACCTCGCACACTACAACACCAGTACCTCTTGTTTATTTGGGTGATCGCGCGCTTTCGCTAAAAGAAGGCGGTAAGCTAAGCG
>NZ_LWGF01001281.1:0-1640 GCF_001635355.1 Oleiphilus sp. HI0125 | reverse complement strand
CTTAGCGGTGATTCAGGCGAATACACCTGTGATGCATTGATTATTGCGACAGGCGCATCTGCTCAATATCTTGGCCTCGAATCAGAAGAAGCATTTTCTGGCCGTGGTGTCAGTGCATGTGCAACCTGTGATGGTTTCTTCTATCGCAATCAAACGGTATGTGTTGTTGGTGGCGGTAATACAGCTGTAGAAGAGGCTCTCTATCTTTCTAATATCGCGAAAGAAGTAATTTTGATTCACCGTCGTGACACCTTGCGCTCAGAAAAGATATTGCAAGACAAGATTCGCGACAAAGCTGAGAATGGCAATATTCGTTTCGAATGGAACCATACTCTTGATGAAGTTCTTGGTGATGATGCTGGCGTTACCGGCGTTCGTATCAAGTCAACGGAAACAGGCGAAACCAAAGAAATCGATCTAACCGGCGTATTCATCGCGATTGGACACAAACCAAACACAGATCTATTCGACGGTCAGCTTGAAATGGACAATGGCTACCTCACTATTAAGTCTGGCCTTAATGGCGGCGTTACAGCTACGAGCATTCCTGGCGTATTCGCTGCCGGCGATGTGACCGACCAAGTATATCGTCAAGCTATTACGTCTGCTGGCTTCGGCTGTATGGCAGCACTTGATGCTGAAAAGTATCTGGACGATCTCGAGTAAGTTAGGTCCGTTTAAAACTATTAAAAGGCCGAATTGTTTATCTATACTTTAGAACTAAAGAATAATTCGGCCTAAGTTATGAGCTTACTACCTTGGCTAAACCCTCAGGATAACTTCCCTTCCGTCGACTCAGCTTTAGACGATCCAAATGGATTGCTAGCCGCTGGCGGCGATCTTAGCGAAGAGCGCCTAATACAAGCTTACCGTAACGGTATTTTCCCTTGGTCTAGCGATGACCAACCCCTCCTATGGTGGAGCCCAGATCCACGCTGTGTGATATTTCCTAATCACGTACACATATCCAGATCACTTAAGAAAGCGATTAGAAAAGGCGGCTTCAGCGTAAGCTTTGATCAAAGCTTCAAAGAAGTGATCGATCATTGCGCTCGAGGTGAAGAACATTCTGGAGGCTGGATTACCGAAGAAATGAAATACGCCTACCTAAACCTAGCCGAACGCGGCATCGCTCACTCTATTGAAGTGTGGTGGAATGACCTACTTGTTGGTGGACTCTATGGGTTAAGTTTTGGCCGCACATTTTTTGGTGAGTCTATGTTTTCGTTAAAGAGTAATGCGTCAAAAATTGCTTTTGCTGCATTGTGCACTCAAGCAAGAAACTGGAACTTCCCCTTGATTGATTGCCAAATGGAGAATGAACACCTACTCTCTCTTGGTGCAGAACTCATCCCACGAGATGTATTTATGGAAAAAATACAACACGGAATGAAACACAAGGAAGCGTTATCTTGGCGCTTTGATGAAGATATTCTTGATCAAATACTAGCAAGCTGAGGCACCCAATGAGCCATCTCGAAACTATGGTTTTTTATGCCACACCAGAGCATGACTGTAGCTATCTACCCGGCGCAAAAGCGACCACGATGTTTGCTGACCCCAACGCAAACATCAGTAACAATGTATATAAACAGCTCTCTGAATTAGGGTTTCGTCGAAGCGGTAGTCATTATTACCGT
>NZ_LWGF01001280.1:0-830 GCF_001635355.1 Oleiphilus sp. HI0125 | reverse complement strand
GTATAAATTACGTTCAAGCTGGGTTGACTAATAGTAAGAGCGTTACCACTTCTCTACCCATGGACGGACATCAAGCTCAAAGGTCCACGCGTTGCGTGGTTGCTCATGAAGCATGACATAATTTTTTGCCAAATCTGCAGGTTGAACGACTCCATCCTTCTCTACAAATTTTTGATACTCGGGGTGGTTTTCACGGATCCACTGTGTGTCTACGGCCGCATCAATTACAACATGCGCAACATGAATATTCTTTGGCCCAAGCTCTCGCGCCATTGACTGAGCGAGGGCTCTGAGACCATGTTTTGCACTGGCAAATGCGCCAAATATAGCGCCGCCTCGTACACTTGCCGTTGCACCGGTAAAGATAATCGTTCCGCGCTTACGCTGACTCATTACGCGAGCAGCTTCTCTTCCGACAAGGAAACCTGAGAAACAAGCCATTTCCCATATCTTGTAAAACTTACGTGCACTTGTATCGAGAATACTCATAGGCACATTCGCCCCAACATTAAATACAACCACTCCGATTTCGCCGATGTTGTTCTCAATATTTTCGAATAGCTCCTGAACTGCATCTTCGCTGCGTGCATCCACACCAAAACCACGTGCTTCATAGCCTTCATCATTAAGTGCTTTGGCTGCCTCTTTGACTAGCTCTTCACTGCGACGAACCATGCATACACTCAAACCCGTCAGGGCAAACTCTCTAGCGATCGCACTGCCAATAGCATCTCCAGCACCAACGATAAGTGCTACTTTTTTATCGCTCATATATTTATCCTTACCTAGTCAGTAAATACTAAAATATTGCACTGAAAGGTAAGTAAACT
>NZ_LWGF01001279.1:0-635 GCF_001635355.1 Oleiphilus sp. HI0125 | reverse complement strand
AACCAGCGTTAACGCTTCATCTGTGCCAGATGCACGTACGTTCGTTAGCTGCTTACCTTTTGTAGGGTTAACTGCCAAATCGTTAGAACGAGAGTGAATACCGATAATCTGGCCTTCATATACATCTACAGCGTGACCCAAGAATAAACGACCACGATCCTGAAGATTGAATAAAGAGTAAGACAAGGTCTTGCCTTTCACCATTGAAATCAATACACCATTTTGACGTGATACAACTTCACCAGCTTTAACTACATCATAACGATCAAATACAGATGTCATGATACCGCTACCTGATGTAAGCGTAAGGAACTGACCACGGAAACCAATCAAACCGCGCGACGGCACTGAGAACTCGAGTTTTACGCGACCTTTGCCGTCTGGCTCCATGTTAGTCAACTCAGCCTTACGCAAACCAAGCTCTTCCATGATCGAACCCTGATGCTGATCTTCAACATCAATTACTACGTTCTCGTAGGGCTCCATCATCACGCCATCGATTTCTTTCTCGATAACTTCTGGACGAGATACTGCTAGTTCAAAGCCTTCACGACGCATTGTTTCGATCAAAACTGAAAGGTGAAGCTCACCACGACCGCTCACAACAAACTTATCAGCTGTATCGCCCTGCTCAA
>NZ_LWGF01001278.1:0-694 GCF_001635355.1 Oleiphilus sp. HI0125 | reverse complement strand
CAAGCTCTTTAAATAATCTTTGAACAGATACCCACGCGCCTCTNGCGGTAATACCCATTTTTTTGTGGTCGTAGCCTTGGCTGCCACCAGATGCAAATGCATCGCCTAGCCAATGCCCCCGATCCAAAGATATTTGATTTGCGATATCTGAGAATGTCGCAGTACCTTTATCAGCGGCAACAACCAAGTAATAGTCATCTTCATCATGACAAACTGTATTTTTTGGATGAACCACCTTTTGCTTGACCAAATTGTCGGTGACATCGAGCAATGCTGAAATAAAGATTTTGTAGCATTCAACACCTTCTTTAAGAAACGCATCTCTGTCGTTCTGCGGAAGTTGTTTTGCGACAAAGCCGCCTTTGGCTCCAACCGGCACGATAACTGAATTTTTTACCTGTTGAGCTTTTACTAGACCCAAGACTTCCGTTCTATAGTCTTCATTTCGATCTGACCAACGTAAGCCACCACGAGCAACACGGCCACCCCGTAAGTGCACGCCTTCAATTCGGGGCGAATACACAAATATTTCAAACATCGGTACAGGCAGTGGCACATCAGGAATGAGGCGTGGTAATAATTTAAATGATATGTAGGCCTTTGCTTCGCCTTGTTTAGCTTGGTAGAAATTGGTCCTAACGGTTGCCTTAATCAAAGACAGATACAGTCTTAAAATTTTATCTTCTGTAAGGTT
>NZ_LWGF01001277.1:0-33528 GCF_001635355.1 Oleiphilus sp. HI0125 | reverse complement strand
TTACTTTGATCAATTCGTGTTGTTCTAATGCGCGATCTAACTCTTCAAGTAAACCCTCGCTGACTCCTTTATCACCCACTATAATGATCGGGTTTAGGTTGTGGGCAATGGCGCGAAGTTGTTTTTTCTCGGCGGCGCTAAGTGTTGTCATGTTTGAATCCTGTAAATATTTCGGCGCAAGTTTACAGTCTGGCCGAAAGAAACCAAAGTCAATATTTTAAAACTATCACCATTATAGAAGAGCATTACTATGGCACGTTCTAAGTCTAGCGGTCGTTGGCTAAAAGAGCATTTTGATGATCAGTATGTGAAACGATCTCAAGAAGATGGATATAGATCTCGTGCAAGCTACAAACTGATCGAATTGCATGAAAAAGACAAATTATTTCGCAAAGGTATGACGGTGATTGATCTTGGCGCAGCGCCCGGTGGTTGGACTCAAGTAGCCGCGGAGTATATTGGAGACTCTGGTAAAGTCGTTGCTAGCGATATTTTGGCTATGGACCCATTGCCTGATGTGAGCTTCATTCAAGGTGATTTCACCGATGATCAGGTCTTTGAAAATATATTGGCAGAAATTGATGGAAAGGTAGATCTTGTAATTTCAGATATGGCCCCCAATATGAGTGGTAACGCAGCGGTGGATATTCCATCCGCAATGTATTTAGTGGAGCTTGCTTTGGATATGGCTAACCACACCTTGAAACCGGGCGGTAATTTTGTCGCGAAGGTTTTTCAAGGAGAAGGTTTTGATGAACTTCTTAAGCAAATGCGCACAATGTTTACTAAGGTCTATTCCCGTAAGCCTGATGCTTCGCGTGCACGTTCGCGTGAGGTGTACCAAATAGGTATTGGTTTTAAGGGCTAGAGCTTGGAAAGCTTAAAAATTATATAAGATCGTTAAATAGCTAATTTAAGAATCTACTTGTATATTTTAAGTCGTAATACACACATCACTTTGTAATTGAGAGGGGTTTCTCTTGAACGATATGGTCAAGAATCTGGTACTTTGGTTGGTGATCGCAGCTGTGTTGCTGACGGTGTTTAACAACTTCAGTGCACAGCAAAAAACGCAAGCAATGAACTATTCACAGTTTATTGAGCTTGTTCAGAGTGGGCAGGTCCGCCAAGTTGAAATTGATGGATTGCGTTTTGAAGTCGAAACTTCAGACAACCGTCGTTATTCAACCGTTCGACCAATGGTCGAAGATCCAAAGCTAATGGATGAGTTGATTAACAATAACGTTACGGTGATCGGTAAGGAACCAGAGAAGCAAAGTATCTGGTCGCAGCTGTTAGTCGCCTCATTTCCAATTCTCGTGATTATTCTCGTCTTCATGTTTTTCATGCGCCAGGTGCAAGGTGGCGGCGGTGGCAAAGGGCCGATGTCGTTTGGTAAGAGCAAAGCGCGACTGATGAGTGAAGATCAAATTAAAACGACATTTGCTGATGTGGCGGGTGTTGATGAAGCCAAAGAAGACGTGAAAGAACTTGTGGAATTTTTGCGTGACCCAAGCAAATTCCAGCGCTTAGGTGGTAAAATTCCGCGCGGTGTCTTGATGGTCGGTCAGCCTGGTACGGGTAAAACGTTATTGGCGAAAGCGATCGCTGGTGAAGCAAAGGTTCCGTTCTTCTCTATCTCAGGTTCAGACTTTGTCGAAATGTTTGTGGGGGTGGGTGCATCCCGCGTGCGAGACATGTTCGAGCAAGCTAAAAAGCAAAGCCCCTGTATTATATTTATCGATGAGATCGATGCTGTGGGTCGTCATCGTGGCGCTGGCCTTGGCGGTGGACACGACGAGCGTGAGCAAACATTAAACCAGCTGCTCGTTGAAATGGATGGCTTCGAAGGTAGTGAAGGTGTCATTGTTATCGCTGCGACGAACCGTCCTGACGTTCTCGATCCAGCGCTGTTACGCCCAGGTCGTTTCGACCGACAGGTTGTAGTTGGCTTGCCTGACATTCTTGGTCGTGAACAAATACTTAAAGTGCACATGAAGAAAGTCCCTCTAGGTGACGACGTGGATGCAGCAGTTATGGCGCGTGGTACTCCGGGCTTCTCTGGTGCAGATTTGGCCAACCTTGTAAATGAAGCTTCTCTGTTTGCGGCGCGTGCGAACAAGCGTACTGTTGGTATGGTTGAGTTTGAGTTGGCTAAAGACAAAATCATGATGGGCGCTGAGCGTAAATCGATGGTTATGTCTGACAAAGAAAAGCTAAATACTGCTTATCATGAAGCGGGACACGCGATTGTAGGTCGCCTCATGCCGGAGCATGATCCAGTCTACAAGGTGAGTATTATTCCTCGCGGGCGAGCGCTTGGTGTGACGATGTTCTTGCCAGAAGAAGACCGTTATAGCATGAGTCGTCAGCACTTGATCAGCAACATTTGCTCTTTGTACGGCGGTCGTATTGCTGAGGAAATGACGCTTGGTCCAGAAGGTGTTACGACAGGTGCGTCAAACGATATTGAGCGTGCAACAGATATTGCGCGTAACATGGTAACGAAGTGGGGCTTGTCAGCGAAGCTTGGTCCCTTGAAGTACGACGAAGCGCAAGAAGAGGTGTTCCTCGGCAAATCTGCAGGCGGGTCTACTTCTCATGTTTCAGGTTCGACGCAGGCCAGTATCGATGAGGAAGTCCGTTCAATCGTTGACCAGTGTTATTCGACGGCGCAGCGAGTCTTAGAAGAAAATCGCTCCAAGCTAGATGCAATGGCTGATGCTTTGATGAAGTATGAGACGATCGATACTCCTCAAATCGATGACATTATGAATGACAAAACACCTCGTCCGCCGAAAGGTTGGGGTGATAATGGTTCTAATGATGCCGGTGGTAGTGCAGCTTCTGAAGCGGAAGACGTAACGCAGGAGCGTGATGCGCCGTCTGATAGCGTTGGTGGACCTGCAGAAGGTCACTAAGTTAAAATTGTAATAATAAGGCGCGGCTTGGTCCGCGCTTTTTTTATGGGTGCGTTATGGATTTTTCTACCCCCAAAATTATGGGGATACTCAATGTGACTCCGGACTCTTTCTCTGATGGTGGAAAGTTTTCTAACCTCGATCTCGCGATTTCGCAAGCTCTTCGTATGGTTGAGCAAGGTGCCTCGATTATAGATATCGGTGGTGAGTCAACACGCCCTGGTGCGGTTGAAGTGTCGCTGCAAGAGGAAATGGATCGTGTCTTGCCGGTTGTTGAAAAGCTTCGAGCAGAAACGGATGTCGCGATCTCCTTAGATACCAGTTCGCCTGAGCTGATGAGGGAGGGTGCGGCTTTAGGTGTTTGGATGATCAATGATGTGCGCGCATTTCAGAGAGAGGGGGCGCTTGAGGTTGTTGGTGAATCAGATGTATGTGTTTGCGCAATGCATATGCAGGGCAAGCCCATATCTATGCAAGATTCACCTGAGTACGGGAGTGTTGTGGATGATGTGTCGCAGTTTCTGCAAGGCCGTGTGGAAGCATTGATTGGGTCAGGAGTACAAAAAGAGAAAATTGTTCTAGATCCCGGTTTTGGCTTCGGTAAAACGCTCGCGCATAACTTGAGTTTGTTAAAACATTTAGACCAATTGCAGCATTTGGGCTCGCCATTGTTGGTAGGGATCTCGCGCAAAAGTATGATTGGTACAGTGCTCGATAAGGATGTGGATCAGCGTTTAATCGGTAGTGTTGCAGCAGCCTTGCTATCATTAGAACGTGGCGCTTCGATTTTGCGGGTTCACGATGTTGCTGAAACGGCAGATGCGCTTAAAATATGGCAGGCAATGAAGTTAGCTAAGTAATACCTACAAGAATTAAGAGAGAGAATAATGGCAGACAGGAAGTATTTTGGGACGGATGGAATTCGTGGTCGATTAGGTGAGGGAGCAATTACACCCGAGTTTATGCTCAAGCTTGGCTGGGCTTGTGGTCAGGTGTTTAAAAAACAAGGTACCAAGAATAAGGTCATTATTGGAAAAGATACGCGCATTTCAGGTTATTTATTTGAAGCGGCGCTAGAGGCTGGCTTGTCCGCGGCCGGTGTGGGTGTGCGTTTGATTGGTCCAATGCCTACTCCAGCAGTTGCTTATTTGACGCGCACATATCGCGCGAATGCCGGAATTGTTATCAGTGCGTCGCACAATCCATATCAAGACAATGGCATTAAGTTTTTCTCTTCTGAGGGCATGAAGCTTGATGATGATATAGAGCTGGAGATTGAATCATGGCTCGACAAAGACCTAGAAGTTGTTCCGCCAGCGGAGTTGGGGAAAGCAAAACGGATTGATGATGCTGTTGGTCGTTATGTTGAATATTGCAAAAGCACAATACCGAACAAGATGGACCTTGAAGGTATGGATATCGTCTTAGATTGTGCGCACGGCTCAACTTATCAAGTGGCTCCCTATGTGTTCAGAGAGCTAGGCGCGAATGTGACCGCTATTGGTGTTGAACCGGACGGATTAAATATAAATCGTGGATTTGGCTCTACTAGCCCAGAAGCGTTGGTGGCAAAAGTAAAAGAGCTGAACGCAGATTTAGGTATTGCTTTTGATGGCGATGGCGATCGTGTTGTGATGGTGACTGGCGAAGGTCAGATTGTTGATGGCGACGAGCTCATTTTTATCATATCAAAAGATCGTATTGATCAAGGCGCGATGGATGGTGGTGTTGTCGGTACTCAAATGACGAACTTTGGTGTCGAAGTCGCATTTAACGAGGCAGGTATACCTTTCACTCGTGCAAAAGTGGGTGATCGATATGTCATGGAGCAGCTTAAAGAGAAAGGTTGGCTTCTGGGTGGTGAAGGGTCCGGGCATTTAATTTGTTTCGATAAGTCGACTACTGGCGATGGTATTGTCTCAGCTCTGCAAGTACTTCACGCCATGTGGCGCAGGAAGATGAGTTTGTCAGATTTAGCTGGAGAGATGACAAAGCTTCCTCAGGTGCTCAAGAATGTAAAAGTCGCTGAGCGCTGTAACCCTTTAGATAACGAAATTGTAGCCACTGCGGTTACTCAGCAAGAGGCGCGATTTGAGGGAAGAGGACGTGTATTGCTCCGAGCTTCGGGTACTGAACCCCTGATTCGTGTGATGGCTGAAGGCGAAGATTCGGCGTTAGTTAATGATGTGGTGGATCAGCTTGTTTCAGTCGTCACTGAAAATCTCGCTTAAGTAAAAGTATGGGTTTTAATCGGCTTGTAGTTACGGAGCAACTCGGTTAGTATTTGCGCCCGCTTGACTTGAGGTAATGCTATGCGTCGTAAACTAGTTGCTGGTAATTGGAAAATGAACGGTAACACCGAGTTTGCTGCGGAGTTTGCTCAAGACTTAAAAGCTAAGCTTGATGCTGCGGAAGTGACGTGCGATGTCATGATTGCTCCCTCTGCACCTTACCTCGCATTGCTAGCAAATGCGTTTAGCGAATCGAATATTCAGGTAGCCGCGCAAAATGTTGCGCAGTTTGATAAAGGCGCTTATACCGGTGAAGTTTCTGCTTCCATGTTAAGTGATTTGTCTTGTCAGGCTTCATTGATCGGGCATTCGGAGAGGCGTACTTTATTTGGCGAGACAGATGAAGTTGTCGCCGCGCAAGTATCGCAACTTGTTGAGCAAGGTATTACGCCGGTGCTATGTGTTGGTGAAACGCTTGAAGAAAGAGAGGCGGGTAATGCGGAGCAGATTGTTGAAAATCAGCTCAAGGCAGTGCTAGAGAGGTTTTCGGTAGATCAGTTGAGAAACTTAGTAGTTGCCTATGAGCCTGTTTGGGCGATAGGTACGGGGTTGACTGCCACGCCTGATCAAGCACAAGAAATGCACGCTCATTTGCGTAGTGTGGCGCGAGAACTAGATGAGCAGTGGGCGGATTCGCTTACTATCCTTTACGGTGGAAGTGTAAACAGCAAAACAGCGAAAGAGTTGTTTGCTCAACCGGATATCGATGGCGGTCTAGTAGGTGGAGCGTCACTTAAAGTTGATGAGTTTTTTGAGATTTGTCAGTCGGCCTGACGAATCGAGTTTGTAGTAGGTTGCGAGTAATATGGAATTTTTAGAAACAACGGTAATCGTAGTTCACATCTTGGTGTCGTTGGCGCTTGTTGTTCTTGTGCTATTGCAGCAAGGAAAAGGCGCAGAAGCGGGAGCCTCTTTTGGTGGCGGTGCTTCTCAAACAGTATTCGGTAGCCAAGGTAGCGGTAACTTCCTGACAAAGTCTACAAAATGGTTGGCTGTTGTATTTTTCGCGACCAGTATTAGTCTTGCTTATATTGCTAAAGAGCAAGCTGCATTGAGTGTTCAAGAAGCGACGACGCTTTCTACGCTAGAAACTCAAGAAAATTCTGAAGAAAGCCTTGAGTTGGAAGCGCAAAACGAAGACAATGCCGCTCCTGAATTGGAGTAGCCAATAAGTTTTCACTTAATTGAGTTAATCAATTGAGTATGCCGATGTGGTGGAATTGGTAGACACGCCATCTTGAGGGGGTGGTGAGCTATGCTCGTGACGGTTCAAATCCGTCCATCGGCACCAATAATAAAAAAGCCCGCACTTGTACGAGTGCGGGCTTTTTGTTTTATGTTGACCCTTGCTGTATAGCTGCCTATAATGCCGCCAGTATTTGGAGCGGCTCAGAATTTCTGAGTTCGGGCTATACGCCAGTTGAGGCTCTCCTTACAGCAGTTTTGTAAAGAGCCCCTCATTGTTAGGGGCTTTTTTGTACTGATGGGCTTTATGCCCATTTTTTGTTTCTGCAACAATGAAAACGAACCCGTTGGAGGCGTAGTGGCAGCTAAAAAACAGCTACTAAATGACATTATTAAGCCGGTCGTAGAAGGGCTAGGTTATGAGTGTTGGGGCATTGATTTCTTGTCTCAAGGTAAGCACTCAATGTTGCGAATTTATATAGAAAGTCTTGAAACGCCAGATAGCTCGGAAGTGGGCGAAGATGGTAAAGAACGTGAGAGCGGTATTGAGCTAGGGGATTGCGAAAAAGTAAGTCGCCAATTGAGTGCCGTGCTTGACGTTGAAGACCCTATTGCAGGTGATTACACCCTTGAGGTGTCTTCTCCGGGAATGGATCGCGCATTATATGAACTTGCGCATTATGAAAGGTTTAAAGGCCATCAAGTTGCATTGAAGTTAAGAATGCCATTTGAAGGTCGACGAAAGTTCAACGGCTTGATTAAAGGCGTTGAAGGGAATGATGTGGTGATTCAGGTGGATCAAGAAGAATACTTGTTCCCAGTTGAAGGCATTGAGAAAGCGAACATCGTACCGCAATTTGATTGATTAGGATTATTGGAGCAAACGACGCGATGAACAAAGAAATTCTGCTGGTTGTTGAGGCGGTCTCAAACGAAAAGGGCGTTGACAAAGAAGTCATTTTCGAAGCTATTGAGTTGGCATTGGCGACAGCAACTAAAAAGCGTTATGAAGACGAGGAAGAAGCCGATATTTTAGTGAATATCGATCGCAAGACGGGTGAATACGATACTTTTCGTCGCTGGTTAGTTGTGAGTAACGATGCAGTGCCTGCTTTAGGTACTGAGTTGACTATGGAAGAAGCGGAAGAAATTGATACAGCGCTTCAACCAGGTGATATTCACACAGAGCAGGTTGAGTCGATTGCTTTTGGTCGTATCGGTGCACAAGCTGCTAAGCAAATTATTGTTCAAAAAGTACGTGAAGCTGAACGCGAAAAAATCGTCGATGGCTATCGTGACCGTGTTGGAGAATTGGTTTCAGGTACTGTTAAGAAAGTAACGCGTGATAACGTGATCGTTGATCTCGGAAATAATGCTGAAGCCTTACTTCCACGTGAAAATCTAGTGGGTCGTGAAGTATTCCGCATGGGGGATCGTGTTCGTTCTTTGCTTCTAGAAATTCGTCAAGATCTACGTGGACCGCAATTGATTTTAAGTCGTTCAGCTCCAGAAATGCTGATCGAGCTATTCCGTATTGAAGTGCCAGAAATCTCAGAAGAAGTGATTGAAATTCGTGGTGCGGCGCGCGACCCAGGTTCTCGCGCAAAGATTGCAGTTAAAACAAATGACAAGCGTATCGACCCAGTTGGTGCTTGTGTAGGTATGCGCGGAGCGCGTGTACAAGCTGTATCGGGTGAGCTAGGTAATGAGCGTATTGATATTGTGCTTTGGGACGATAACCCGGCGCAGTTAGTCGTGAATGCAATGGCTCCAGCTGAAGTCGCTTCTATTGTTGTCGATGAAGACACGCATTCGATGGATGTTGCTGTTGCAGAAGATAACTTAGCGATGGCGATTGGTCGTGCAGGCCAAAACGTCCGTTTAGCGTCTCAACTTACTGGTTGGGAGCTGAATGTGATGACTGAAGAAGAAGCGGGCAAGCAGCAAGAAGAAGAAGTCGGCAAGTACGTCGATTTATTCATCGAGGCCCTAGACGTTGATGAAGATCTTGCGTCTGAGCTTGTAAGTGAAGGCTTTACGACTTTGGAAGAAGTCGCATATGTTCCTTTAGAAGAGATGCTGTCTATCGAAGCATTTGACGAAGACATTGTTGAAGAGCTTCGTCGTCGTGCAAAAGATGCATTGCTTAACAAGGCTCTAGCAACGGAAGAGAAGCTGGAAGGTAGCGAGCCTGCAGAAGATTTGTTAACGATGGAAGGTATGGATAAGCACCTTGCATTGACCTTAGCGAGCCGTGGAGTGATCACCATGGAAGACCTTGCTGAGCAATCCGTCGATGAATTGATGGAAATTGAAGATATGACTGAAGAGCGCGCTGGTGAATTGATTATGACCGCTCGTGCGCCATGGTTCGAAGAGAACCAAGACTAATAGACAGCGAGTCGGGAGAATTATTGTAATGTCAGAAGTAACAGTTAAACAGTTAGCGGAAGACATCGGTGCGCCGATCGATCGTCTTTTGCAACAAATTGTTGACGCAGGGCTCGATGCGCGTGATGCAGGTGGTGTCGTTTCAGCAGATGAGAAGAAGCAGCTACTTTCACATCTTAAGAAGAGTCACGGTGATGACGAATCAGAACCGAAGCGAATCACTCTTAAGCGTAAAACGCAAACCACATTAAAGATGTCTGGTGGGCAGGGTAAAACGAAAACAGTTAATGTTGAAGTGCGTAAAAAGCGCACTTATGTGAAGCGCCCAGATGTAAATGTTGAGCTTGAGAAGCAAAAAGAAGAGCAAGACGCATTACGTGCCAAGCAAGAAGCTGAAGATGCTGCGCGCAAAGCAGCTGTAGAAGCGCAAAAGGTTGAAGAAGAAAAAGCTGCGGCTGAAGCCGAAGCGAAAAAAGCGGCTGATGAAGTGGCTGCGAAAGCTGAAGCAGAAAAGGCGTCTGCGAAAGCTTCTGCTAAGCCAGCTCCTGCTCCTAAAGGTGATTCTGACGACAAGTCCAAGAAACGTGCTCCTAAGAAGAAAGGGCATGATTCGGCAGGCGGTTCTGATGATGATAAGCCTAAGAAGCACAACAAATCTGCTGGACATCGTGCACCGCGTCAGCGTGAAGAAGAGGTCGATATTCACGCAGTAAATGCATCTCGCGAAATATTGTCTGAAGATGCTTTGGAAGAAGAGATTCAACCTCGCAAACTTAAAGCGAAAAAGAAAAAGAAATCTCACGGCTTCCAACAACCAAGTGCACCTGTCGTAAAAGAAGTGTCAGTTGGTGAAAATATCGTTGTGAGTGAGCTTGCTGACAAAATGTCAGTCAAAGCAGTTCAAGTCATCAAGACTCTAATGGGCCTTGGTGTGATGGCAACGCAAAACCAGTCAATTGACCAAGAAACAGCAACCTTGGTTGTTGAGGAAATGGGCCACAAGGTTAAGTTGTTCTCTGAAGATGCAGTCGAAACTGATGTATTAGATAGCATTAGTTACGATGGCGAAGAAATGCCTCGTGCACCAGTTGTTAGTGTAATGGGCCACGTTGACCACGGTAAAACCTCATTACTTGATTATATTCGTCGTGCGAAAGTTGCTGCAGGCGAGTCTGGTGGTATTACCCAGCACATTGGTGCATACCACGTTGAGACTGGTCACGGCATGATTTCATTCCTTGATACGCCTGGACACGCTGCGTTTACCGCAATGCGCGCTCGCGGTGCTCAAAGTACAGATATCGTTATTCTTGTTGTTGCGGCAGACGATGGTGTAATGCCTCAAACTGAAGAAGCGGTTCAGCACGCTCGCTCAGCGGGCGTGCCGATTGTTGTTGCAGTCAACAAAATGGATAAAGAAGAAGCAGATCCAGATCGCGTTAAAAACGAGCTCGCTGCAAAAGATGTTATCCCAGAAGACTGGGGTGGTGATGTGCAGTTCATTCCTGTATCGGCGCACACTGGTGCTGGTATTGATGCATTGCTTGATGCGGTTCTTCTACAAGCAGAAATGTTGGAGCTTAAAGCTGTTCCATCAGCGCCTGCGAAAGGTACGGTTGTTGAATCAAGCCTCGACAAAGGTCGTGGTGCTGTTGCGACAGTACTGGTTCAGAATGGTACTTTGCGTCGTGGCGATATTGTGATTGCAGGTAATTACTACGGTCGTGTACGCGCAATGATGGATGAAGCTGGTAAGCAAGCAAACGAAGCTGGTCCATCTATTCCGGTTGAGATCTTAGGCTTAAACGGCACCCCTGATGCTGGTGATGAATTCGTTGTTGTTGCTGATGAGCGTAAAGCCCGTGAAGTTGCAGAGTTCCGTGCTGAGAAGCAGCGTAAAGACCGTTTACAGCGTCAGCAAGCAGCGAAGCTTGAGAACATGTTCGCGAACATGGGCGCAGACGAAGTTAAGACGCTGAATATCGTCCTCAAAACTGACGTGCGAGGTTCTCTAGAAGCATTAAGTGCTGCCTTGAATGAAATCGGTAACGAAGAAGTTCAGGTGAAGATTGTGAGTAGTGGTGTTGGTGGTATTACAGGTACAGATGCAAGTCTTGCGCTAGCAACCAATGCGGTTATTTTCGGCTTTAACGTTCGTGCTGATGCGCAAGCGAAAAAGATTATCGAAGAAGAATCCTTAGATCTTCGTTATTACAGCGTTATTTACGAGATTATCGATCATGTGAAACAAGCGCTTTCTGGTATGTTGGCGCCAGAATTCCGTGAAGACATTGTTGGTATTGCTGAAGTGCGTGACACCTTTAAGTCTCCGAAATTCGGTCAGGTTGCTGGTTGTATGGTTCTTGAAGGAACAATCTTCCGCAATAAGAAAATTCGTGTACTACGTGATGACATCGTTATCTTTGAAGGCGAGCTAGAATCGCTTCGTCGCTTTAAAGATGATGTAAACGAAGTTCGTTCGGGTACTGAATGTGGTATCGGTGTTAAGAACTATGACGTGAAAGTGGGCGACAAGATTGAGGTCTTCGATAAGGTCTCTATTGCGCGTACTTTGTCATAAGTTTTGTCATTAGAGGAGTTGTAATACATGGCACGAGAGTTTAGCCGTACTGATCGAATTGCCGATCAAATTCAAAAGGATTTGGCGACATTGATTCGTACCGAAATGAAAGACCCTCGTGTCGGTATGGTAACGATAAATGACGTTGAGGTTGCGCGAGACTTAGGTTTCGCCAACGTTTACGTTACTTTGTTGACCCTTGAAGAGAATGATGCGAATTCAGACGAAGTGAAGCAAACACTTAAGGTCTTAAATTCTGCGTCGGGCTTTTTTAGAAGTCAGTTAAGTAAGATGATAAAGCTGCGTACGATTCCGCAGTTGCGTTTTCACTTCGATAGCTCTGTTGGGCGTGGCCGTAAGCTTGACGCCCTAATTACGCAAGCGCGTAAGAAAGACGGTGCTGATGACGCGGCGAACGAACAAACTGATCAAGACCCTTCTTAGGCAACACTAAAAGATGGGTCGACGCAAAAAAGGGCGCCTTCTTGATGGCGTCCTTCTTCTTGATAAACCTCTAGATATTACAAGTAATGGTGCGCTGCAAAAGGTGCGTTGGCTTTTTGATGCACGAAGAGCTGGCCATACCGGTGCGCTTGATCCGCTTGCAACAGGTGTTTTGCCAATATGTTTTGGTGAGGCAACGAAGTTCGCGAAGTATCTACTAGAGTCTAGCAAAGCGTATTACACCACTGCTCAATTAGGCGAGATTCGTGAAAGCGGAGATAGCGAAGGTGAGTTGGTTGAGACGCGCAAGGTTCCAGATTTCTCGATTGCTCACATAGAGCAAAGTCTTGATAAGTTTCGAGGCGACACAATGCAAGTTCCGACGATGTGGTCTGCGCTAAAGTATCAAGGAAGGCCACTTTATAAATGGGCGCGTGAGGGGGTTACGGTAGAGCGAGAACCTCGGCCTATCACTGTTTCTAACTTACGTTTAGATGCGAGAACAGAAGATACGCTATCTTTGTATGTCGAGTGTTCCAAAGGGACTTATATTCGATCTCTTGTGGAAGATATTGGTTTAGATCTTGGTTGTGGTGCACATGTGTCGATGTTGCGCCGTTCAATCGCAGGTCATTTTGAGCTCGAGCAAACTGTAAGCCTGCAAACATTGGTCGATTTAGAGGGTGATTTCGATGCGTTGAGCGAATTTATTCAGCCTATCGACATTTTGTTACCAAATTTACCGTATATTTGCATAAATAATCGCGAAACAAGGTCGCTATTACACGGGCAAACAGTTAGAATACCGCCCGCTGAAAAATCAGGTTTGCATCGTGTCTATATTCCGAAGCAAGCAATTGATGAACAGCTAGGGCCGATTGCGAATATCGCGAAAACTTGTGAGCTTGGTGACGACTGGCTATTTGCCGGTGTAGTGGAGCTAAGTGAACAGAGCGATCAGTGGGAACTGCAAGCAAAACGGCTGATTAACTTTACGCCTGTGTCGTAAAGGAAAAACGATGTACGACTTACTGTACGTATGCGCGGTAAGTGGTTTTTAAACAAGCATATTGAGGAAAATATCATGGCATTAAGCGCAGCAGAAAAAGCAGCAATTCTTAAAGACTACCAACAATCTGAAGGCGACACTGGTTCTCCTGAAGTTCAAGTTGCATTGTTGACTCATAACATCAACAAGCTTCAAGGTCACTTCAAAGGTAACAAGCAAGATCACCACTCACGTCGTGGTTTGATTCGCATGGTTAACCAACGTCGTAAGCTTCTTGATTACTTGAAAGGCAAAGATGCAGATCGTTACCTTTCTTTGATCGGTCGTCTAGGTCTACGTCGCTAATCTCGAATTAGCAGCGAGACAAACAAGGGTAAATGGTTACAAGAACCAACTCCCAAGTTTAGTTGTAGTACCGGAGCGCTTTAGGGCCCTCCGGTATTTTCGTTTTTAAGACAATCGTAATTCTATTGTTATGCGATTGATCTATTGTAAGTACGTGATTTTGTAGGTGTCTAAAACGAGCACCAGTGCATTAAAAATCAAAACACGAATAGGGTAGCTTCATAGGTTTGCAGTAAAGTTTTATAGCTGAGTGCTTTAGAAAATTTGCGTTTACGTTATTTTTCTAAAGTATTGAGCATAAAGCTTTAGTTGTAGTGATCGATGAGGCGTTCTTTTTATATTTAAAAGTAAAGGAGCCGATGTGAATCCGGTAACTAAACAATTTCAATACGGTAACTCTACCGTTACGCTAGAAACTGGTCGTATTGCACGTCAAGCCGCAGGTGCGGTGATGGTAACGGTTGACGATACTTCTGTATTGGTAGCAGTGACTGCTTCAAAAGAAGCAAAGCCAGGTCAAGATTTCTTCCCGCTTTCAGTTCACTACCAAGAGCGCCAATACTCAGTTGGTAAAATTCCTGGTGGTTATATCAAGCGTGAAAATCGTCCAAGCGAGAAAGAAACACTAACTTCGCGTTTGATCGACCGTCCAATTCGCCCACTTTTCCCAAATGGTTTCGTGAACGAAGTTCAGGTTGTATGTCAGGTTATGTCTGCGAACAAAACGCAAGACCCTGATATTGCAGCAATGATTGGTACGTCTGCAGCGCTTGCTGTTTCTGGCGTTCCTTTCGCTGGTCCTATCGGTGCAGCACGTGTTGCGTTCACTGATGAAAATGGCTACTCACTTAACCCAACTAACGAAGAGCTAAAAGACTCTTTACTAGACATGGTTGTAGCGGGTACGAAAGACGCAGTATTGATGGTTGAGTCAGAAGCAAAAGAGCTTACTGAAGACGAGATGCTTGGTGCGGTTCTATTCGCTCACCAAGAAATGCAAACAGTGATCAACGCTGTATCAGAATTCGCAGCTGAAGTTGGTACTGAGCAGTGGGAATGGTCAGCACCAGAAGTTAACACTGTACTAGCAGACGCGATCAAAACGCAGTTTGCTGAAGGCATTACTTCTGCATACAGCACAAGCGACAAAATGGCGCGTTACAGCGCATTGGGCGAGCTTCGTAACCAAGCAGTTGCAGCGATTGCAACAGGTGAAGAAGGCGCAGCAAGCGAAGAAGACGTTAAGGCTTACTTCAGCAAGCTAGAGAAGCAAATCGTTCGTGGTCGTATCATTGCGAAAGAGCCGCGTATCGATGGTCGTAACAATGAAACAGTTCGTCCAATTTCTGTTGAAGTTGGCGTACTTCCAAATGCACACGGTTCTGCATTGTTTACTCGTGGTGAAACACAAGCAATCGTTGCGACTACGCTTGGTACTACGCGCGACGCACAAATTGTTGACACACTTGAAGGTGATACTAAAGAGCACTTCATGTTGCACTACAACTTCCCTCCTTACTCAGTAGGTGAGTGTGGTCGTATGGGCGCACCAGGTCGTCGTGAGATTGGTCACGGTCGTCTTGCTAAGCGTGGTGTTCAAGCGCTTATGCCAAACGAAGAGGAGTTCCCATATGCAGTACGTGTTGTTTCAGAAATCACTGAATCAAACGGTTCAAGTTCTATGGCTTCTGTTTGTGGTTCAAGCTTGGCATTGATGGATGCAGGTGTTCCACTTGCAGCACCAGTTGCTGGTATTGCAATGGGTCTTGTAAAAGAAGGCGACGGTTTCGCAGTTCTTACCGACATCCTTGGTGACGAAGACCACCTAGGCGACATGGACTTTAAAGTAGCGGGTACTGACGAAGGTATCACAGCGCTTCAAATGGATATCAAGATCGAAGGTATCAACGAAGAGATCATGACGATTGCGCTTAAACAAGCTCAAGATGCTCGTTTGTTCATCCTTGAAGAAATGAACAAAGTCATCGAGAACCCTCGTGAGTCTGTTTCTGATAAAGCACCTGCGATGCACAACATGTCTGTTCACCCAGACAAGATCCGTGACGTAATCGGTAAAGGTGGTGCGACTATCCGTTCAATCACAGAGCAAACTGGTGCATCTGTTGATATCGAAGACGACGGTTCAATCCGCGTTTACGCTGAAAACAACGAAGCAGCGCAAGCAGCAATCAATATGATCGTAGCGATTACTGCAGAAGCAGAAGTTGGCCAAACTTACGAAGGTAAGGTTGAGCGTATCGTAGACTTCGGTGCATTCGTTAATATCTTGCCAGGTAAAGACGGCTTGGTTCATATCTCTCAAATCTCTGAAGAGCGTATTGAGAATGTGACTGACGTACTTTCTGAAGGTCAGATGGTTAAAGTAAAAGTACTAGATGTTGATAACCGTGGTCGTATTAAATTGACTATGAAAGACATCGAAGCTGACGCGTAAGTCTAGCTTAAGTGTTGAAAAGGAGGCTTTGTGCCTCCTTTTTTTTGGCCATTCCTCATCGTTAATTTCGAGTTTTTCGTCCGTTAAGTTCGACTATTAGCGGTGTCTGAATCTGTATACGATTTGTTCAATGTTGGCATCTTTGTGAGAACAAAGTAAGCCGCAGTTTTTTTCAGAAAATTGGAAGACAAAGCGGAATCGTATATGAACTTTTCAGAATTACTCAAATAATTCACGGGCTCAGGACAAGCAAACGAATCGTCACAACTCAATAATCAACAAGCTTTAAATAAATTATCAAATTTTACTAGCAATATTCCGGGTGGTTGAGCAGGTGGTGCCGTTGCGGGAGGGTTGATCGCTACCCTCGTCGCTAGCAAATCAAGGCGTAAGATAGCTGGCAAGGCGGCTAAATATGGCGGTGCAGCATTATTAGGAGGCTTAGCATATAAAGCCTACAAAGATTGGCAGCATACTGGTCAAGCTCATGAAAAGCAGCCCGCACGAGATGCAGAATATGAAGCGCCCTCTCATCAAGCATCTCGTTTCCAGTCAAGTTATGAACGAGAAGCCGTAGCGCATATTAATCAGCCTCAACAGGATAGTGATTTCGAACTTCGTTTAGTGAAAGCTATGATTGCTTCGGCACGCGCTGATGGTCAGATTGATTTAGAAGAGCAGCGCAGAATAGCCGAAACGGTTAACAGGTTAGATTTGAGTGTGAATGTGAAGAGTGAGTTGTTGAATCTATTCCTGCAGCCTGTACCCATGGTTGAGATAGTTGGACAGTTCGATTCAATGGAGCAAAAGGCAGAGATTTATCTTGCTTCTTGTTTGGCAATTGAGCTTGATGACGAGTCTGAATACAGGCATTTATCACTGCTCTCAAAAGCATTGAATCTGCCAGCAGGTCTTGAGCATCAGCTTCGCGCGCAAGCACAAAATGTCAAAGTTGAGGTTGCGTAGTTCTTGCATTGTTCTTGCGTCGCTTTTTAGTAGTTCGGTTTGCATCGCCGCTTAATGTATTCGAGTTAGTATGCATGCGGTGATGCAACTAGGTTTATATTTGATTTGCGGTATACTTTCGCGCTTATTCTTTTTTGAGATCTATACCGAATGAATGCATTACACGATATCGCAGCACGCGCACTTCAAGACTTCTTTATGCTTAATGTGCCTTTGGCTCGTGCTGCAGAGATTTCGGTACATTCTTATGATGGAAATAGACTTGTTTTTGAAGCGCCGCTAGATCCGAATACCAATGACAAGGGAACCGCGTTTGGTGGAAGTATCTATGTCATCGCTGTTGCTACAGCATGGGGAATGTCCTCAATAAAGTCTCAAGAATTAGGTCTGGATGGTGAATTAGTCGTCGCGAAGGCTGAAATTGAGTACCTGCGCCCGCTTAGTGAAACGCTTCGTGCAGAAGTTCTCTCTCCAGATCAGGAATCCTTAGATCACTTCAAACATAGCTTTGAGACGCGAGGTAAAGCTGCCTTTGAATTAGAAGTGCTTGTAAATAATAGCGAAGGAAAAGCCTGCGCTCGTTTTAACGGAAAATATGCTTTGTTGAATAGGTGAATCACGCTCCCTTTCGGTGATCTAAGTCTAAAATTTGCTCAGCTTTAGTGCAATTTATGTTGTAATATTTATTTAATAAAAAAATAACTTCTTATTCCTTTTATGTCTTTATGATTAAGCTACACTTTTAGTGTCCGTGACATATTTACGGGTACATTTGTTGGTTTGAGCGTGTTTCTGAAGTACTCAATTCTTTAAAGTCTGCAGAATTAAAACCTCCTTCAAGTGTGAGTATCATTGAATATAAAGTCTGCGTTTGTTTAGCGGAACGCTTAATACAGAGTATAGTTTGTATCTAAAGGAGAATAGAATGAAAAAATTAGGACTAAGTGTAGCGATTGTATCTGCGCTTACCTTAAGTGCGTGTGGCGGCGGCAGTTCATCCGCTCCCGCCGGCAGTGGTGGTTCAGTGTCAACAGGCGTTTTCTTAGATAGTGCTGTTGCGAATATCGGTTACCGCACGGATACGCAATCTGGCGTGACGAATGATAACGGTGAGTACAACTACTTATCGGGTGAAACGGTTACGTTTTTTATTGGTGATCTTGAACTCCCTGCAGTTGAAGCAACAGGCGTTGTCACTCCTCTAACTATCGCAGGAACGGAGGATACCTCAGATGACACAGTGGTAAATATTACTCGTCTACTTCAAAGTTTGGATACCGATGGTGACCCAGATAATGGTATTGAAATTGCTGATGAAGCTTCAGATGTCGCGACTGCTGTCGATTTTACTCAATCCATAACTGACTTTGCTAATGACACTGCTGTTACAACGCTTGTAGCAAATTCTGGATCAACGACTACGGCACTTATTTCAGAAGATCAGGCGATTTCTCACCTTGAAGAAACGCTGATTGAAGAAGGAGAAGCCTTTACGCCTAGCAGCAGTATCGCAGGTATTTGGACAACCGACGATGATGAAAATGACTTGCTTGCTTTTGTTTTCTTCCAAGATGGCACGTATGTGCATATGGAAGTTGATATTGACGATGCCAGTGAAACTAATGGTATGGAATGGGGAACTTACTCCCGCGATGATGAGACAGATTTATTAGAGCTTGGTATTATTTTTGACAATACTGATACAGGATTATTTGATTTCTCTGTGGCGGATCCTGCGGATATTTTTGCTAAAGTTGACGATGACGTACTAACTCTTGAGTTCGATGACAATGACAATGGCACTATTGATGAAGACGAGTCGCTTGATCTTACACGTTCTGCTAACAGTGATATTTTAGGTGCATGGACTAATACCTCTACAGAAAATGAATTACTCTCCTTTGTTTTCTTTGATAACGGTACGTATGCGCATCTAGAAGTTGACGAGGAAGCTCCAAATAATCCTGAGAATCCAGATGAAGTGAGTGGGATGGAATGGGGAACTTACTCTATTAATTCTGAAAATGACGCTTTGACTACTTCGATTACTTTTGACAATACTGATACAGGATTATTCGATTTCTCTGTGGCGGATCCTGCGGATATTTTCGCTAAAGTTGATGGAGATACTTTAACGCTTCAGTTTGATGAAGATGAGAGTGGCGTTATTAGTTCAGAAGAAGAGTTGGTGTTGAATCGAGCGCCAATGCCTGTGTACGAGAAACTGGCTAATTAATGTCACTTTTGATAAAACTAATATCGAATATGCAAAACTACAGTTGTACAGGAACTGCCGTCGTATATTCGGTGTGATCTTAATTAGCCTAAGCTAGCCTTTAAGGGAGAATCAATCGCTATAAGACTGATTAGAAATGGTGATTCGATAATTCTTTGAGTACATGTCCTTTAATTGAAACTTTTATTGACATAGACCTAAAAGGCTAGTGACATGCATTTCTTGGTTTGTAACCTTATTATCCAAATTATGCATTTAAAAAAAGGCGCTCGAAGCGCCTTTTTTTCTAACAGACTTAAAGCTTAGAAATTACCTCTACAATTCCTGCACATAGCTCTGCAAGTTCTTCATTTGTCATGACATATATCGGCATGACATAAACAAGTTTCCCGAAGGGGCGAACCCAAATGCCGTGTTCGACGAACATGGTTTGGATCTCAGCCATGTTGACGGGTTCTTTCATTTCGACCACACCGATAGCGCCTAGTATGCGTACTTCTTCTACGCTATCGAGTTCTTTACAGGGCGATAAGCCTTCCTCTAGTTGCGTCGCGATGTTCGCGGTGACTGCTTCTATGTCATAGCTTGATAATAGCTCTAAGCTTGCGACGGCTGCACTGCAAGCAAGAGGGTTGGCCATGAAGGTGGGTCCATGCATGAAAACGCCCGGCGACTTTGACTGAATCGTTTTTGCAATGTCGCGTGTTGTCATCGTGGCGGCTAGTGTCATGTAGCCCCCAGTCAGTGCTTTACCCATGGTAATAATATCGGGAATGATGTCTGTGTGCTGATAGGCGAACATCTTTCCTGTGCGTCCGAAACCCGTTGCAATTTCATCAAAGATTAAAAGCACGCCGTATTCATCGCAGAGCGTGCGTAAACGGTTTAGGTAATCCGCTGAATAAAAACGCATGCCGCCTGCGCCTTGTACGATCGGCTCAATAATTACGGCTGCGATCTCGCTTTTGTTATCAATTAACAATTGCGTTAGTTCTCCGACATCCTCATCGGTACAAGGTTCGCCAAATGGCGTTTGCGGCGCGGGCGCAAAAAGATTTTTGGCCAGTGTTTTTTCGAACAAGGAGTGCATGCCGTTGACGGGGTCGCATACCGACATCGCGCCAAAAGTATCGCCATGATAGCCATTACGAACAGTTAGAAATCGTTGTTTATCGGGTTTACCTAGACTCGCCCAATATTGAATCGCCATCTTCATCGCCACCTCGACTGACACTGAGCCGGAGTCGGCAAAGAATACCGCGTTTAGGCGGTCGTCATGCACCTCAAGCAGCTTTTCGGTGAGTTCGATAGCGGGGTCATGAGTCAGTCCGCCAAACATCACATGGCTCATTTTCTCCAACTGGCTATTTAGCGCTGCATTCATAGCTGGATGGTTATAGCCATGAATGGTGCTCCACCAAGACGACATGCCATCAATAAGCTCTCTTCCATCTTTGAGTTTGATCTTGCAGCCTTTAGCAGAATCGACATGAAATATAGGGAGATCAGAGCCAATCGCGCTGTAAGGATGCCAAATATGTTCTTTGTCGGTCGAGTTATGCGAGCGGATAGTCATGTTAAACCTTGTATTGTTCGAGCTTATCTAGCGTTGCTTGAAAGCTATTTTCAAAAGAACAGTGTAACGTTAATGGCTCGTTGCTTATAGGATGAACCAAGTTGAGATCCGTGGCTGCGAGCATTAGTCGATCACAATTGAGTTCATCGCGAAACAGTCTATTGTGATTGCCTTTTCCATATTTCACGTCACCCGAAATAGGGTGACTGATATGTTTCATATGTCTGCGTAGTTGGTGTTTACGTCCAGTTCTAGGTTTTAGCTCTACCAAACTGTAACGTGAAGTAGGGAAGCGTCCGTCTGATATGGGCAATTCATACCGCTCTACACGGCGCAGTTGTGTTTGTGCGTCTTTTGGCTCTTTCTCATCTGCTTTTGCTTGATCACTTTTGAAGGCAGCGATTTCTTTCAATGGGTGATCGATTTCTAGTTCTTGCGGCGTATACCCGCGGACTACTGCATAGTACGTCTTTTTTATATGCCGCTGTTCGAATTGATCAGATATTTTCTTTGCCGTTTCTGGGTCGAAAGCAAACAGTAGCAATCCTGATGTAGGTTTATCCAGGCGATGAACGGGGTAAACCCAGTGCCCTGTTTGGTTGCGCAAAATACGCATCGTATACCGTGTTTCGCGTTTATCAATGGGAGATTTATGGACGAGCATTCCCGCCGGTTTGTGCGCGGCGATCATATATTCGTCTTGGTAAATGATCTCAAGCGTTTCGGGCTCGTGTTCAGTGTTGTGAGACGATTCGTTCGTATTGTTCATGCAACAGTCTGTTGAAGTAGAAGGCTTAGAGATTTTACCTGTTGTTTGGTACTATCGCGCGCTTAATTTTGCGCAATCATTCATTCTTTTTGTGCATCAATATTTGCTCATTTTTTGGAGTTTTAATGGTGTCTCGTTTTTTGAGCCTAGGTTCGTTGTTAGTTTTGTCTTTCGCTGTATTAGTTGGCTGTTCCTCTAAAGAGGAGAATGCCCCTGAACAAGCACAGCAAATGCCTCCTGCAGTGCCAGTTCAAGTTGCATCAGTAACGGCTTTGACCATGGCAGCGACAAAAATCTATACCGGTCGTTTAGAAGCAGAACAAGAAGTGATTATGACGCCTCAGGTGTCTGGTCAGATTAAACACGTTACTTTTGAAGAGGGCGCGGTGGTTAAGCAAGGTGATGTGTTGTTTGAGATGCATTCTCGTACGCAAGCCGCACGCTACAACGAGTTGAAGGCTGAGCTAGAAAGTGCTCGTGCACAAATTGAACTGGCAAAAAGAGATGTTGAGCGCGCAGTGAGCTTGCGTAAGAAAAACTCACTTTCTCAAGAAGAACTCGATAATCGTCGAACTGAGCTGACAAAATCTATCTCGGACGCGGCTGCATTAGAAGCGGCGGTAGATGGTGCTGCGACCATCTTAAGCTATACGAAAATCAAAGCACCGATTGATGGTCGTGCCTCGAATGCTTTTGTAAAAGAGGGTACTTGGATTACTCAAGGTCGCACCGAGTTGACTGAGCTTGTTTCGACAGATCGTTATCATGCATATTTCGACGTTGATGAGTCGACATATCTCGAGCTTAAAGCACTGAGTGCTAGCAAACTCGATAACGTGGTATTGATGGGTATAGGCACAGCTTTCGAGTTCCCATTCCAAGGATATATCGATTTTGTCGACAACAAAATTGATATCACCACAGGTACAATTCGCCTACGTGCAGTATTCGAAGACAAACAACAAGTACTTACGGCCGGTTTGTTTGTACGTTTGATGGTGCGTGTGGAAGATCCAAAAGAGACTGTGCTAGTTAAAGAAACCGCTATCGCGACTGACTTGAACTCTAAGTACGTTCTAGTGGTTGATGAAAATAATATGTCTCAGTATCGCCCGATTCAAACGGGTCTGCGCTATGGCTCTCTGCGTGCAGTTAGTGGTTTAGCGCCAGATGAAACAATTATTGTTTCAGGATTACAGCGTGTTTTCCCAGGGATGCCTGTTGCGCCTGAGAATGTCAAAATGGTGGACGCTGCTTTCTTGGAAGAGCTGAAGAAAGAGCAAACTGCTCTCGTTAGCCAATAAAGAACGCTTAGGAGTCGCTATGAATTTTTCGCAGTTCTTTATTGTTCGTCCTATTTTCGCAAGCGTTCTGTCGCTTCTGATTTTTATTGCCGGTTTGATTGCAGTATTTCAACTTCCGATTACCGAATATCCTGAAGTTGTTCCACCAACTGTCGTGGTCAATGCAAGCTATCCTGGTGCAAATCCAGAAACGATGGCTGAAACCGTTGCAACGCCTTTAGAGCAAGCCATCAATGGTGTTGAAGGCATGCTGTACATGGCTTCGCAAGCAACATCTGATGGGGCTTTATCTATCACAGTTACGTTTGAGCTAGGAACTAACGTCGATGACGCGCAGGTTCAAGTTCAAAATAGGGTAGCGCGAGCGATTCCTCGACTACCGCAAGATGTTCAGCGCTTAGGTGTTACCACAACAAAGTCGTCTCCTGACCTCACGATGGTTGTTCATTTACTATCGCCTGATGATCGTTATGACATGTTGTATCTCTCGAACTTTGCGAAGTTGAAAGTACGCGATGAGTTAGCGCGTTTGGAAGGTGTCGGTAACGCACAGGTCTTTGGGGCAGGTGATTACGCCGTGCGTATTTGGTTGAACCCAGAGAAAGTTGCCGCATTAGGTATGACCACGACCGATGTTATCACCTCTATTCGTGAACAAAATCGCCAAGCAGCAGCGGGTACAATAGGTGCTCAACCAAGCGTTGAAGAGAATCCATTTCAGCTCTTGATCAAAGTGAAGGGGCGTTTAGAAAGCATCGAAGAGTTTGAAGACATCGTTCTTCGTGTTGGTAACAATGGCGCAATCACTCGACTTAAAGATGTTGCGCGTATTGAATTGGGTGCCAATACCTACGCTTTACGTTCGCTATTAGATAACAAGCAAGCAGCGGCAATTGCGATCTTCCAGCGTTCGGGTTCGAATGCAATCCAAATCTCGAATGACGTACGTGCCAGTATGGCGGCGCTCAAAGAAACCTTCCCTGAAGGTATGGATTATAAGATCGTTTATGATCCAACAGTCTTTGTACGCGGCTCTATTGAAGCGGTTGTTCAAACTTTACTAGAAGCGATGTTGCTAGTGGTCATCGTTGTACTGCTGTTCTTGCAAACATGGCGCGCGTCCATTATTCCATTGGTTGCCGTGCCGGTATCACTGGTTGGTACGTTCGCAGTCATGCACTTGTTTGGTTTTTCTTTGAATGCCTTAACCCTGTTTGGCTTGGTATTGGCGATCGGTATCGTGGTCGATGATGCGATCGTTGTTGTCGAAAACGTTGAACGTAATATTGCCTTGGGTAAAAGTTCTATTGAGGCAACCAAACAGGCCATGCGAGAGGTAACCGGACCGATCATCGCTACCTCTTTAGTGTTAAGTGCGGTGTTTATTCCAACGGCATTTATTTCTGGTTTATCAGGTCAGTTCTATAAGCAGTTTGCGCTGACGATAGCGATATCAACCATTATTTCTACCTTCAACTCGTTGACCTTGAGTCCTGCCTTAGCGGCGGCGTTGCTGAAACCGCATGATGCCAAGAAAGATATTCTGTCGCGTATGATCGATTCAGTGTTTGGTCGCTTTGTGTTTGCACCATTCAACAAGTTTTTTGGTGCTCTAACGAATGGCTACACGTCTTTGCTTAAAATCATTGTACGGATGTCGATCATTGTTCTTGCGATTTATGCCGGACTGATGGCTTTAACTAAGCATCAGTTTGAGACGACTCCAACAGGCTTTGTTCCGCAACAAGATAAAATGTATTTGATTGCTTTTGCACAATTACCTGATGCGGCGAGCTTAGATCGAACCGAAGAAGTGATCAAACAAATGTCAGCGATTGCCTTAGAGCACCCTGGCGTTGAATCGTCGGTCGCTTTCCCAGGTTTGTCACCGAATGGATTCTCGATTTCTTCAAATGAAGGGATTGTTTTCGTTGGCTTGAAACCTTTTGATGAGCGGCAAAGTCCTGAGTTAAGTGCAGACGCGATTGCTGGCGCCTTGAATATGCAACTTGGTGTGATTAGTGATGCTTTTGTTGCTATCTTCCCTCCGCCACCAGTACTTGGTTTAGGGACGACAGGTGGGTTTAAAATCCAAATTCAGGACCGAGCGAATTTGGGTTATGAGCAGCTCTTCCAAGAAGCGCAGAAAGTGGTTGGGCAAGCGTGGCAAACGCCAGAGCTGACGCAAACTTTCTCATTCTTCCAAGTGAATGTACCGCAACTTGAGATTGATGTAGACCGTGAAAAGGCGAAGGTACACGGGGTTGCGATCTCCGATATCTTCGATACCTTGCAAGCTTACATGGGCTCGGTGTACGTCAATGACGTGAATTTATTTGGTCGTACTTATCAAGTGAATGTTCAGGCGGATAAGGAATTCCGTGTTGATGAAACGCAGCTTGAGCGTCTGAAAGTTCGTAATCGTAACGGGCAGATGGTGCCATTGTCGTCGTTTGTAACGATCAAGCATGGCGCTGGTCCGAACCGTGTAGGAAAGTATAACGGCTATATTTCGGCGGATATTAACGGTCAGCCGGCACCTGGATATAGCTCTGGTCAGGCGGAAGATGCGATCGTTAAGATTCTGGATCAAACTTTACCAAATGGCATGACTTACGAGTGGACGGACTTGAAATATCAGCAGATTCTAGCTGGTAACACCATGGTCTATATCTTCCCTCTAGTAGTGTTATTGGTGTTCTTGGTCTTGGCCGCACAATACGAATCTTGGTCAATGCCGATGGCGATCATTCTGATCGTTCCAACCGTTCTGTTGTCGTCGATGACGGGCGTTATTATGTGGGGCTTAACGAATAATATCTTCACGCAAATAGGGTTTATCGTGCTGGTCGGCCTCGCCGCGAAGAACGCGATATTGATCGTTGAGTTCGCCAAAGAAAAAGAGGATCAAGGAATGGAACTGCTCGCTGCAACGCTCGAGGCAAGCAAGTTGCGTTTCCGACCGATCCTAATGACCTCTATTGCATTCATTATGGGTGTTGTGCCATTAGTTTTCTCAACAGGCGCTGGTGCAGAAATGCGCGAAGCAATGGGTGTGGCTGTATTTGCGGGCATGATCGGTGTGACGATCTTTGGCTTATTGCTGACACCACTGTTTTACGTGTTAGTGCGTAAGTGGTTTGGAAAGGCTTCTTAATAAATATTGGGGTCAGAGTACTTTTACTCTGACCCCATGAATTAATAAGCTTGTAGCTTGTTTAGAACTCCGCTCCCATAATCTTGTCGACGATTCTGTGGTAACTCTCTGGCAACCATCTGCCAGCCCAATCATAAAAATACGCATCTTTACCGATCAAGATTTTCATTTTCTTGCGTTTAACGCCTTTTAGAATGGTGCTAGCCGCTTGGTCTGGTGTCGTAAACGTTAAGCGATCAAATAGTGACTTTACGTCCTTATGTTCTTGTCCAGCGTTGGTGCCTCTATAGAATCGAGCGCTGTTCACAATGTTCGTTTTGATGCCACCTGGGTGCACTGTAATTGGAGTGACCGGTGTGTTCTTGAGTTCTAAGCGTAAGGCTTCGGTGTATCCTTTAACGGCAAATTTACTGGCGTTATAGGCGCCTTGTGTAGGAATGCCAACAAGACCGAAGACGCTAGAAATATTCACAATAGCGCCGTCGCTAGAGCGTTTTAATAACGGTAGAAAAGACTTTGTGCCGTAGACTACGCCCCAAAAGTTAATGTCCATCAGCCATTCGAAATCTTCGTAGCTTGTGTCTTCAACCGTTTGCATTAAGGCAACACCGGCGTTGTTGATCACGAGATCTGCGCGACCATAGGTGTCCTCGACTTTCTCTGCAAAAGCTTCCATTTGTTCTCGTTTCGATACATCCACGAGCATGGTCATGACATCTTTATGTGGAAGAGAGAGAAGATTCAGGGTCTCATCAAGGGAGGCTTGATTGACGTCTGAGATGGCGAGCAAGGCACCCGCATCGGCAAGTTGAATAGCTAGGGAGCGACCAATGCCAGAACCCGCACCAGTGACAACACATACCTTATTTTTAAAGCTTTTCATGAGAACCCAATGTCTTGTTGTTATTCGTGTCTCCATCCTAGCACCGGCATTCGAGTAGTCACAGCGCGATGGGGATGATCCAATTTACTTATTCGGCCAAGATGATAGGGATCACCAACGAGAAAATTGGTGTTCAACAAAGCCCCATACATTCTCAATTGTGATAGTGGGCTCTCCAACTATTTCTATAGTTCCGTTGAATTTGCCAAAGATTTGATGAAAGTCAGTCGCTAATACAAATAGATTCAACTCTTCGCTATGTTTTCCCTCGGCATCAAAATTTAAATTAATGCTGCCGTCGGAGGATTGAATTTTCCATTGCCCCATTTTGTTATCACGATCATAGAAAAACTGTGTTTGAGGGAGTGCAATACAACGTGTTCCGATCCAGATGCAGTTTTCAGAGAAACCGCTCTCATTGACTCCCCAGCTGATATTCAAACCGAGAGCAGGACGACTGTTTGTTGGTGGTAAGCTAAAGCATGCCCAATTCCAGAATGTGTCTCGGCGCATATAGCCAGCAGAAAAATCGTGGTGCCCATAGCAGTCCAGTTCGCTCAAGTCGAACTCACCAAGCTCACATTTAAGTGTTCCTAGAACGGGAAGTGATGCGGTTTTTTGTGCATAAACCCAACCATTCACCGCACAAGGTGTGCATACTGATTGTGTTTGATAGTCCTTAGGTTCATGCATCCAGGCTTCAATATTAAGCTCGTTACCAAAGGAAATCCCTAAGTGCTTTCTGCGCTCTCCGTTCTCATTCAATGCATACACTTGAGATGCGTGATTCTTTCCTGATTTAAAGGTGCTTTGGTCGTTGTCTGTTCTGCAAGCCATGTTCAGCCCCGCAGCAAGCGGTGACTTGAATTGCCATGTCAGCATTTTTTTATCCGAAGGACGAAAGACGTAAGCGAAGCACGCGCCGATGTATCGAATATCTGCAAAGGCACAACCAAAGATGAGGTCTTTGCCAATAGCACCAAAATACTGAAATTGCTTGTAGGCAAAGTGTTGGCGCAGTGAACCAGCCGGTTTGCCCATAACAGTTCGGTAGTCGAAGTCTTGCCCGTTTAATTGATTCACTGGCTCGCTAAAATGGCCCAGCTCAACTTGGCCTTGATCGTTAATTATTTTTTTTATGGTGCGTTGCATGCCGTGACTAACCCTAGTTTTTGGTTGAGGGACGGCATGGTAGCGTAAATTTAAGTCATTCAGGAAGTGAAGATCGGTGTGCAGTGCGTAACTTGTCCACAAATAAGAAAGTTCTTACTTGGTTTGATTTGAGCCATTGTGTAGCATTTTGGCTCTCTACTTACCTTATCGAAGAAGTTTAAAGAATTTATGGCTGTTCTCGCATCTTTATGTCGCTCTGTCCTGTTTGGTGTCTGTTTAGTTCTTTTTGCGAATGGTGCAAATGCTGAATCTAATTCTGAGACTCGCGTTGATACGGGTGCATGGGATTGGGACCTCTTTGATTATTCTGGGTGGACTCCTCGCTATACCTACCTCTACAAAGACAATCTTCTTGGCATTGCGCATTATGGCGGTCTGTCTTATTTCAACAAAGATGGTGCAAATGCAGCTGGCGCGACGTTTCGTTATGGCAAAGGTAAAAAAGGCGAAAAGTATAATATTGCGTATACCAATGGCTCATTTCATTGGGGTGTAGACTTTGGGTTTTCTTGGCACGTCTTAAATGCTGAAAACAATGGGCGTCGAATGGAAGGGATCGAACAACTCGGCTTAGAACTGGGCATTCGCTATCGTATGGTGACGATTGTTGCGACGCATACAGAAGATTATTCTTGGGCTACGTTAGGCTTTTCGCTTAATGGCATGCCATTCTTCGAATACTGACTTTCAGTCTAAAACTTAGGTGTTTGCGAAAAATCGATCGCTTTACTTTGCATCAAGGTTTTGAGTGTAGAAGATTTAAATTCTCGTTGATACAACACGAATACCACGCTTGTTGCCGCAGCCATAAATGCAATCGGGCTAATGAACCAAGCAAGTACTGAAATTGAAAAGTAATACGTTCGTAGGCCCATATTAAAATTATGCGCTGCCATCGACCCCATCTTCGCAAGTCGTTCTGCGAGTACTTTATGTTGTTTGGGGTTTTCTTCACGATAACTAACTGGCGCGCCACCGATCATCACGGTAACAAAGCCATATTGGCGCAAACTCCACGTAAACTTAAAGAAGGCATATACAAACACGACGATCAGAAGTAGGAATTTTAGTTCCCACTCAGCGCGTGTAGCAGGCATCACAAAAGGTAAGTCTTCTAATAAACTAATCGCTTTATCGGTAGAGCCGAGAATGGTGAGAAGACCTGCTAGAATCAGCATTGTGGTTGAGGCGAAAAACGAGACGCTGCGTTCTAGGTTAGCGACGGCTGTGTTATCGGCAACGCGAATATCTCGTTCAAGAAGTTCATTCATCCACTCAAGGCGCGCCAAATACAAAACGCTTGCGAGGCAAGGTGTATCTTTTACCCGGTGGCTTGCATAGATTGAGTAGCCTTTAAAACAGACAAAAAACCAAAATACAGCTATGAGATCCATCCATAGCGAAGAGACAAATTGAGTTAGTGACATAGCAGTCTATTGTGATGACTCGATATATAAATAGTAGAACACACTTTCATTAAGGTACATGTGATCGCTTGATGTGTCAGTCTTTACTCTTGAATTTCCGAGTCAGGATCTAAGTGGATCAATACATCAATATCGATAAACTCGTTTTTCAGGGCGTCTTCTACTTCATCTGCAATCGCATGGGCTTGCATGAGTGAGGTTAAACCGTCCATCACCAAATGCAATTGAACGATTTTAGTTCGGCCTGACTGACGCGTTCGAAGATCATGCACGTCGATAATTTCAGGCGGTTTTTTTGCGATTTCTATGATTCTATCTTGCTCTTCTTCTGATAGCTCGTGGTCAAGTAAATGATGAATGGCTTCGTCGCCGATATCGTACGCAGATTTTAAAATATAAATGCCAATGATCAGTGCGATGATTGGGTCAGCATTGATGATACCTTGTTGATACAAGACCAAACCGACCAAAACCCCAGCATTTGAAAAAAGGTCGGAAGCATAGTGTAAAGAGTCAGCTTTAATTGCTAAGGACCCTGTTTTGTTTGCTACGTAGCGCTGAAACGCGACAAGAACAAAAGTGATGGCAATCGAAGCGCCAACCACAATGCTGCCGATATCTATGGCGTGTAGTTCTGTCGGGTTAACTAATCGCTCAATCGAGAAAACGATCAAAAATAAGGCGGATCCAGATATAAATAATGCCTGACCTAATCCCGCTAAGGATTCTGCCTTGCCGTGGCCAAAACGATGTTCATTATCAGCGGGTGTCATGGCATAGCGTATAGCAAACATATTCAGAAGAGACGCGAGTAGATCAAGGAACGAGTCAACGAGTGAAGCGAGAACACCAACTGAGCCGGTTGAGAACCAAGCAAATATTTTTAGTAATAACAGCGTTACAGCGACACAAACTGACGCATAGCTTGCTAACTTTATGAGTTGGTCGAGTTGGTTCTTTTGTGCGGATGCATCGCTCATAAGCTTCACTATCTAGATCATTCATGTACCGAATAAGTGCGCTATAATAACCGAATCAATGACCTAGGAACATGATTCGTAACGCATAAGGAAAGTTTATGAGTTGGACGCAAAACGCAATACAAACCGTTCTCAGTGAGGCGCAAAGATCTGCTGATACGCACCTGTTTCAACTGCCCATGCCAAAAGACTATGAGGATATTCAGGTATATCTAAAAGATGAGTCAACACATCCTACTGGATCATTAAAACATCGGCTTGCACGCTCTTTGTTTCTTTATGCGCTCTGTAATGGCTATGTGCATGAAAATACCGCTGTAATAGAGGCGTCCTCAGGAAGCACCGCTGTGTCTGAAGCGTATTTTGCTCGCTTACTTGGTTTGAAATTTATCGCAGTGATGCCCGAAACGACTTCTAAACAAAAGCAGCAGCAAATCGAGTTTTATGGCGGTCAATGTCACCTAGTCAAGGGCGGTGATATTTACGGTGAGGCAGAACGTTTAGCTAAGGAGTTAGGTGGTCACTATATGGACCAGTTTACCTATGCTGAACGCGCCACAGACTGGCGAGGTAATAACAATGTCGCTGACTCTATTTTCAATCAGATGCGAAGAGAGCGATACCCTGAGCCTAGTTGGATTGTGGTCAGTGCGGGAACTGGTGGTACGTCAGCGACTATTGGACGCTACATCAAATACCGCGGAGCGTCGACTCAGTTATGTGTCGCAGATCCGAGTCATTCAGTGTTTTACGACAGCTTTATGAGCGGAGATTCTTCTCTCACGTGTTCCTGTCCATCTGCAGTTGAAGGCATTGGACGGCCTCGTGTGGAGCCGTCTTTTGTTCCAAGTGTTATTGATAAGATGATAAAAGTGCCAGACGCTTCGGCCTTTGCGTGCATGCAATTCGTGAGCGACTTACTTGGAATTAGAGTAGGCGGTTCCACAGGTACAAACATGTTTGCGGCATTTCAGTTAGCTGTGCAGATGAAAAAAGAGAATAAAAGTGGCTCAATCGTTACAATGCTGTGTGATCGGGGCGAACGTTATGTCGATACTTATTATAATGCCCAATGGTTGGAGCAACGAGGGTATGCCGAGAGCATGCCTCAAATAAAACAACAGCTTAGCCAATTTTATGACAGTGGTCAGTGGCTCCCGTGAATTTGATTCAGTGATAAGGTAAATAATGGAATTGAGCATGATTTTAAAGATGGGCATTGTTGCCTTTCTTGGATGTGGTTTGGGATATTTCTTTGCTCGATTTCGTGCAAGTAAGTCTGAACAAAGTATGGGCTTAGAAGTAGCAAAGTTAGAAGCGGCACTAGGTTTTTTTGAACAGGAAATTGAGAATCAAAAGACGGTGATCGCACGTCATGAGCGCGAAGCTGATACAAGTCTCGAACGAATTAACGCCTTGTCTGAAGAGTTAGCAACACAGCGTGAGCAATCCTCGCGCGCGACGGTAGAAACGCAACAAATACAAAAACAACTTGATGAATCAAAGCGCGAGAAGAACGAAGCGCTTGTTCGTTGTGAAAACTTAGGCGAGTCTCTTCGCGAAACTGAATCAAAGTTAGACAAGGTAACAGCCAGCTTTGATGAGAAAGAAGCGAGCTTTGCTAGAGAAATCGCTCGGTTCGAAGAGCAAAAAGAAGCACTTAAACTTCAATTCAAAGAGTTGTCGGCTGAGATTTTGGCAACAAACTCGAAGGCCTTACAAGAAGCCAATCAACAGAGTCTTTCGGCGACAATCAACCCTTTCAAAGATTCGATCGATGCTTTTAAGAAAACAGTTCATGACAATCATCGACATGAAAATGAACAGCGCGCAGCATTGCGACAAGAGCTAGAAACGCTAAAAGAACTAAATTTAAAAATTACGACCGAAGCGCATGAGCTGTCAACGGCGTTGCGTGGGCAGAAAAAACTGCAAGGAAATTGGGGTGAGTTAGTACTTGAAAACGTACTAGAGCGTTCCGGTCTAGAACTCGGTAAGGATTATCAACGCGAGGTGTCATTCAACACAGAAGAAGGTCGTTTAAGACCAGACGCTGTGGTTTACCTTCCTCAAGGCAAACATTTAATTGTGGATGCCAAGGTGTCTTTGAATGCCTACACGCGTTATGTGAATTCTGAAGATGAGTCTGAACGCGCAATTGCTTTGAATGAGCATGTGGGGGCGATGCGCGATCGTATCAAAGAACTCGCGGATAAAGACTATTACAAGTTGCCGGGTATGAACTCTCCCGAGATCGTATTTATGTTTGTACCCATCGAGTCAGCGTTTGTTGAGGCGCTTAAAGCGGATGAACAGTTATTCCAAGAAGCGATCGCGAACAATGTATTAGTTGCCACACCGACAACCTTATTGACCAGTTTGAATATCGTGCGTCAGTTGTGGCGCTATGAAGATCAGAATAAACATACTGCAGAGCTCGCGAAAAAAGCCGACGGTGTTTTTAAGAAACTAAACGGCTTCTTGGTGAGCTTTGAAGGTGTAAAGAAAGGTCTAGATCGCGCGCAAGAATCTTATGCCAAGGCAGAAGGGCAACTTCTGAGTGGTAAAGGTAATTTAGTGAAGCAAGTTGGCGACTTTAAGAAATTAGCGCCAGCGATTAAAGCTGAATTGCCAGAGTACTTCTCTGACAAGGCTGACTTAGAAATCGACTTTGTACCTAGCGATGAACAGATTGAAGAGGCTTCCGCTAAACAGGGTTCTTTATCTATTGAATTAGATAGCTAATGGTAGGGATGATTGCCAAGATGACGCGGTGCTTCATAGCGTTAAGCCTCTCATTACTGATTTTAAGTGGGTGTGTTCACTCACCAAAAAAACAAGAGCAGGGGTTTCGGTTTAATTCTGTAGAGGTGTTTAATCAAACGCGTAGCGATATTTTTAATATGAAAATTGAGGTGACCAAGTTTCATCGAAAGTTTGCATGTGGAATTATCTTACGTGATTCGCTTTGTATGAACGGTTTTCATCCTCGTGTGCTGCAAAGTAACGATGTTGTGATTAGCTGGGATCAAGACGGGCAGCATTACGAAATAGGCCCGATTCGTCTACAAATGCCTGAAGATTATAATCCGAACACTACTCATGCCATTCAATTTATATTCATCGATCATCATCGTGTAGAAATGGCATTCCCTGAGTCTCGCTATTAATTGGGACTTTTGTGTCGCGCGCCATGCCTCGTATTAGGGCGCGTTTTACTCTTTTCTACATACTTACATTTCTTCGTATACAGACCTTTTTTGTATTGAACTACGATTTTTTATACAAAATTTTGCATGTGAAAAATCTTCGTCTAGGCTAGGAATATCAACGGCTTACAAGTGTTTCTTGACTGCTTTTATGTGGTGCGTGAGACGTATTTTGCGCACATTGATGGTGCGCTACGTAAAGCCAAAAATCTAGATTGTCTACGTA
>NZ_LWGF01001276.1:0-838 GCF_001635355.1 Oleiphilus sp. HI0125 | reverse complement strand
ATCGGTATTGGCATGAGCCAAGATCAGGTAGAGAAAGTCTTTTCTCGATTTGAACAGGCCGACACAACTACAACTCGAGAATTTGGTGAGACAGGTTTAGGTGTCCCGATCACAAAAGCTTTGGTCGATTTAATGAGTGGGGATCTGTCTGTCGTAAGCGTGCAAGGCAAAGGCACAGAGTTTACTGTTTCCCTGCCTTTAGAGTTCGCTGAGGCAGCTGAGCTTAAAGAAGAAAAGGCAGATGTGCCTCCGCCAGATTTGTCAGGCAAACGCGTACTCATAGTTGAGGACAATCAAATTAACCAAGTGGTATGTGAAACCATGCTTTCGCCAATGAACACAGACGTCATGATCGCTGAGAACGGTCAAGAGTGCTTAGATCTTTTGAAGCATGAAGTATTTGACTTGATATTGATGGATATTCAAATGCCGGTCATGGATGGCGATACTGCGTGTGAGCATATCAGAAGCACTGACAAGCAGCAGAAAGTGATCGCTCTTACAGCAAACGTCATAGCTGATGATAGAAAAAAATATGAGGAAACTGGTTTCGACGATTGCATCGCAAAACCAGTTGATGTCAACGTGTTTTATCAAGGGTTAATGAAGCACGTATTAGATAATTAAACTTTGCCCTAATTAGATTTCTCTAATTCCGAGAATTTTGTCAGCGCTGTTTCTGATTTCTCTATATTTATCTGCATCCTCAATGAGCACATCCACATCAGTTTCATCGAAGAGCGTTTTAAGGCGTTCTTGAGCTGCTTCTTTCTTGACGATTTTTGGAAACAACGTTTTAACACAGCGCAGCATAACTTCTGGGGAGACTGATGCTCCA
>NZ_LWGF01001275.1:0-641 GCF_001635355.1 Oleiphilus sp. HI0125 | reverse complement strand
TCAAGTCGACGAATTTGAAAAGCTAGCACTCCAAGACGGCGAACTTGAACAACTTGAGCAAGAGCAAAGCAAACTTGCCAATGCTGAAGTGCTACTTGCGGGTGCGCATGAATCTATAGCTGCAAGCAGTAATGATGAGCATGGAGCACTATCACTCCTTCAGCGCGCCAAGCATGCCTTAAGCTCACTGCCTGCTGAAGAATCTAGCATTAGCGAAGCGCTAGATTTATTCGAAGAAGCTAGTATTCAAATTGAGGAAGCGACTAATACACTTCGCCACTTTGTCGGAGGCTTTGAGCTAGACCCTAACCGATTAAACTTTATAGACGAACGCTTAGGTCAAGCCTATCAACTCGCGCGCAAACATCGCTGCCAACCAGATGAACTCAACGACGTTCATCTTCGATTAGCGCAAGAGCTCGAAGCCTTAACGGGTGGCGACCAAGACCTTGATAGCCTTGAACAAGAGGCTGAGTCTCTTAAAAACATATACATTCAACATTCCAACACACTTAGCAAACATCGACAAAAGCACGCAAAAGAACTCGAAAGCCAAGTCGCTGAGCAATTAAAGCTGATGTCGATGCAAAATGTCGTGTTTGCTACGCAATGCGACGCCTTAGACATGAGCAATGCAAGCG
>NZ_LWGF01001274.1:0-1040 GCF_001635355.1 Oleiphilus sp. HI0125 | reverse complement strand
ATTTGTAGGATCAACTCCTAGCAATCTGCATGTTCCCTCATCTGCAACATACGCTTCTTTACAGTCATCACAAAGCACTCGAACTAGACGCTGCGCAATAATTCCAACGAGACTGCTGCTAATCAAGAATGGCTCAACACCCATATCCATCATACGGGTTATAGAGCCAACAGCCGTATTAGTATGCAGTGTAGACAGCACTAAGTGACCAGTTAAACTGGCTTGAACTGCAATTTCCGCCGTTTCTAAATCCCGAATTTCACCGATCATCACGACATCTGGGTCTTGACGAAGTATGGCGCGCAAGCCTCTAGCGAAAGTCATATCCACTTTCGTATTTACTTGGGTTTGACCGACTCCTGGAAGGTTGTACTCGATCGGATCTTCGACCGTAAGTATGTTTCGACTACGGTCATTAATCTCAGACAATCCGGCATATAGTGTGGTTGTTTTACCAGAACCAGTCGGACCCGTGACCAGCATAATTCCATGTGGCTGAGCCAAAATAGATTTCAGCGTTCCGCTATCACGGTCAGTCATGCCTAAGTGTTGGATGCTTAGCCGCCCCGCGTTTTTGTCTAATAGACGCAGAACGATGCGTTCACCATTTGCTGACGGCATTGTGGATACACGAACATCTACTTCTCGCCCCCCAACACGAAGAGAGATACGACCATCTTGCGGAATCCGTTTTTCGGCGATATCTAATTTAGACATAACCTTGATTCGAGAAACGAGCAACGGCGCCAAAGCACGTTTTGGCTTTACGATCTCACGCAAAATGCCATCAATACGAAAACGCACGACAAGCTGTTTCTCGAAAGTCTCGATATGCACATCGGACGCCCCTGTTTTAACAGCCTCGGTCAAGATCGCGTTAATCAACCGGATAATAGGGGCGTCGTCTTCTTGCTCCAAGAGGTCTTCAGTTTCAGGCACTGAGTTTGCAAGGCTTGCAAGGTCCATATCGTCACCCAAGCCCTCAACCATTTGCATGGCCTCAGCTGAGTCACTTTGATAAGACGCGTTTAATGCTTCTT
>NZ_LWGF01001273.1:0-943 GCF_001635355.1 Oleiphilus sp. HI0125 | reverse complement strand
GATTTTGTGTTTCTCAAACAAAGGTAAAGTGTATTGGTTGCGTACCTTTGAGATTCCGCAAGCAAGCCGTGGTTCACGTGGCCGGCCAATGGTGAATATTTTGCCGCTTGACGAAGGTGAGCGTATTACGACGTTCCTGTCCGTTAATGAATACGCAGCCGATCATTACGTATTTATGGCGACCGCGAACGGCACCGTGAAGAAAACGCCTCTAGAGAACTTCTCGCGTCCGCGCCCTTCAGGTCTTATCGCTTTAGGTTTGGATGATGGCGATACGTTGATTGGCGCTGCTATCACTAATGGTGAGCGTGACATCATGCTCATGGGTAGTCACGGTAAGATGATCCGTTTCGATGAGAATGATGTGCGTGCGATGGGCAGAACGGCGCGTGGTGTGCGTGGTATTAAGTTGCCAGAAAATCACAGAGTTGTTTCTTTGATTCTTCCTGAGGAAGATGGCTTGTTGTTGGTGGCAAGTGAGAACGGTTACGGCAAGCGCACACGTCTTGATGAATTCTCAGTCATCAATCGTGGTGGTCAGGGTGTCATCGCAATGCAAGTGTCTGATCGAAACGGAAGCTTAGTGTCCGCTGTTCAAACATTTGAAGGCGATGAAATGATGCTGATCAGTGACAAGGGCACTCTCGTTCGATCGCGCACTGAAGAAGTTTCTGTCCTTGGTCGTAATACACAAGGTGTTCGTTTAATTAAACTCACCCAAGAGGGTGAACGCTTAGTGGCTGTAGAGCGTATCGAAGAACCAGAGTCAGAAGAATTAGATGATGAGGGTGTCGAAGAGGGTGCGGTACAAGCTGAATCTTCTGAGAGTGACTCTTCAAGTGATTCAACTGATGGCGATACACTGCAGTAATTGGCTTTGATATGACGAATGAAGCAGAAGCGTTAGGCCGCTTGCGTAAAGATATAGATCGAATTGATAGTG
>NZ_LWGF01001272.1:0-1075 GCF_001635355.1 Oleiphilus sp. HI0125 | reverse complement strand
GATCAAGACTTGCAATGTCTTCGCGCGCTAACTGAAAACCTTTTGCAACGCCTTCTCTTGCCTGCGCTATTAGATCTTCTAATTCAGCCTGACTCGCGCCTTCGTTTCGACGCTCAGTAATACGCTGTTCGATAAACCCTGAGACAGTATCCACTACCTTCTGAACGTCAAAAACCTTGTTCCCTGGGTCATTTTCGGGTGATGGTTTTACATCGACACCCATCCCACGCTTCAAGCCCTGAGAGAAAAGCGTTGCAGTATCGCTCGGACGCTCTGAAACAAGACCATTATCCGCGCGTACATTCGGTGTTAAGTTATTGAGAAAAGAAACCACGTGTCTCCACCCTACTGAGGTATTGATTACATTTACTATGGTACGTTATCGACCGAAAACTAGGACCCTTTAAGTACAAAAAGTGCAAATTTATTTCGCTTTATTTCTTCGATCTATTTCGCCCTCTATGTCGTAGCTAAACTTGCGTGAAACTTTTTCACTAACGACTAGTCTACAGGGCACAACGAAAAGGTCTTAAACTATGCAAACACTATTACGCTACCTTAGTTTCGTCACCCTTCTTACTCTGTTTATATCACCTGCAAATGCCGTGGAACAGGTTTATACAGATTTCTTTGGCAAGGCGATTGAAGGCTACGATCCAGTCGCATATTTCTCCCAATCGAAGCCCGTCAAAGGCGAAAGTGAGTTTACGTATGAGTGGAATGGCGCAACCTGGTACTTTGCAAATGCAGAAAACAAACAGCTGTTCATTGATAACCCTGAACAGTTCGCACCACAATATGGTGGCTATTGCGCATGGGCTGTTAGCCAAGGTTACACGGCAAAGATTGATCCTGAAGCTTGGCGCATTCACGAGGGCAAGCTCTACCTAAACTACAACCAGTCAGTGCAATTTACCTGGGCAAAGGACATCCCAGGAAACGTTAGTCGCGCCGATAAGAACTGGCCGAAACTCACATCAAATTAAGCAGAGAGAACTAGTTGATTAAACAAGACAGTGTAATTCGTCTGCCAGAATTTGTAGGTGTTCGATTACTTTAAAACCTACGCATGTTC